>QKDK01000235.1 GCA_003252135.1 Clostridia bacterium | reverse complement strand
AGCTCATCAAGAATTGACACCGAAAGATCGCCATACAATATCAGAGATAATGTTCTGGGAATCGGCGTAGCACTCATGACAAGTACATGCGGCTGATCCCCTTTCATAAGAAGATCTGCCCGCTGACGTACACCAAAACGATGCTGCTCATCCGTTATTACAAGTGCGAGAGAATCATACACGACTTTTTCCTGTATCAATGCATGCGTACCTACAATAATGTCTGCTTCATGAGATGCAATTCTCTGATATGCTGTTCTCTTTTGTGCTGTGGTCATAGAACCAGTCAGCAGCTCTATGCGGATCCCATATGCCGAAAGATTCATGCATAGAGTCTGATAATGCTGCCTGGCCAGAACCTCCGTAGGAACCATCAGGCATCCCTGACAGCCATTTTTCGCTGTCATCAGCAGAGCAAGAACAGAAAGTATTGTTTTGCCTGATCCGACATCCCCCTGAATCAGCCGGTTCATGACATGCTCGCTTGTTAAATCCTGTTCAAGCTCTTTCCATACTCTCATCTGCGCACCTGTCAGCTCATAGGGAAGTTCACTGATAAGACGACGGCAGGCATCTGCCGGTTGCATTTTATGACCGGTCATTATTTCATCTTTTTTTTCTTTCATCGTACGGATTGATAGCAAAAATAAGAAAAACTCGTCAAAAATAAGACGTTTCCGGCCTTCCTTCATCATTTCTCCCGATTTTGGAAAATGTACTTCCTGCATTGCTGCCTGTCTTGACATAAAAGCATGCTTTTTTCTGACAGCTGACGGCAAAAAATCATCCGGAAAAGTCAGCTCACGAATAACTACTGACACTGATTTTGAAATCAAATGATTGGTAATTCCTTCTGTCAGCGGATAAACCGGCTGCAAAACATGCATAAGTTTTCTGTACTCTGTTACCGAATAAATAGCCGGCTGTTCCATGACAAGTTCATTCCGCCGCCACACGACCCTTCCCCTGAAGATATATCTGGTCCCCATCCGAAGCTGCTGTCTGATATAAGGTTGATTATACCAGATCAGCATAATTGAACCTTTGGGATCATGAACACGGCAGCTGACAATCTGTCTGTGCCCTGCCTTCCTGCCCTCTGGTACAGCAGATATGACTGCCTCTACAGCCTGTGTTTCTTCTGCCTGCAGCTGATTTGTATAGACAGGGCATTCAAATACCATATAATCTCTGGGATAATGTTCCAAAAGCTCAGCTATAGTGAAGATTCCAAGTTTTTGAAAGTTTTTTGCAGTTTTTTCACCGATTCCCTTAATTGACAGCACCGAATCATTCCAGTTCATAGATCCTCCATGTAAAAGCAGCGTATCAAATCATTCTGTATGACAGAATCACTTCCTACGCTGCTGCTTCAATTCTTATTCTACCGATACCACGTAATAATAGATCGGCTGTCCGCCGGAATGCACTTCAACATCAATATCAGGATTCTGCTCCATGATTTTTGATGCAAGTTCTTTTGCATCCTCTGCCGTTACATCAGCACCATAATACAGGCTGACCAGTTCAGTGTCTTCATCTACCAGCTGCTCGATCATGGAGAATGTTGTTTCTGTAATGTCGGAGCCTACAGATAATATTGTTTTATCTCCGATGCCCATTATATCACCCTGTTTGATCTCTTTACCGTCAAGATTGGTGTCTCTGACAGCATAAGTGACCTGGCCGGTCTTCACCTTGTTCATCTCTTCTATCATATGCTCTTCGTTCTCTTCCGGTGAATTATCAAATACATAGCTGATAATTGCTGTGATCCCCTGCGGGACCGTAGAAGAAGGAATGACGATGACATTCTTATCTGAGGTCATTGCTTTTGCCTGGTTCGCTGCAAGAATAATGTTCTTGTTGTTCGGAAGAATGAATATCGTCTCTGCATTGATCTCTTCAATAGCAAGCAGCATGTCCTCCGTACTCGGATTCATGGTCTGTCCGCCCTCGATCAGATAATCAACGCCAAGGCCCTGAAAGATCTCATTGATGCCTTCTCCAATCGAAACTGCGATGAAGCCGACAGGTTTTTTAGGTCCTTTATCCTTTGGCTTTTCAGTTTCTGTTCCTTCCATCTCTTTTAAAAGCACTTCGTGATGTTCTTCCCTCATGTTGTCGATCTTCATACGGCTAAGACCGCCGTAAGTGAGTGCTTTCTGGATGGCAAGTCCCGGATCATTGGAATGCACATGGACTTTTACAATTTCATCATCGGCTACAACAACGATGGAATCGCCTATGGATTCAAGGTATGCTTTCAGATCACTTTCATCCTTATCCGTAAATACTTTTTCAAGTAATATAATGAACTCCGTACAATAACCGAATTTGATATCTGCTGTTGATATATTCTCCTTGGATGCCAGTTTCACTTCACCGGCTGAAGTTTTTGATACCATCGTTTCAAATATGACTTCTTTTCCAAGCATCGCATCGTATGCGCCCTGCATCACTTCCAAAAGCCCCTGGCCGCCGGAATCTACAACTCCGGCTTCTTTTAATACCGGAAGAAGTTCCGGTGTATAATCAAGTACCTTCTGCATATGTTTTAAAACCTCAGCCCCAAAATAGACAAGATCGTCGGTCTCGTTCACTAATTCTGCCGCACGTTCTGCCCCGCCTCTAGCAACAGTTAAGATAGTACCTTCCTTTGGTTTCATAACTGCCTTGTATGCAGTCTCCACCGCCTTGGCAAATGCATTGGATATTATCGTAACATCTATGGTTTCATATTGCTTGATCTCTTTTGTGAATCCACGGAACAGCTGTGAAAGAATAACACCCGAATTTCCTCTTGCTCCGCGTAAAGATCCGCTGGAGATTGCTTTGGATAAAGATTCGATCGTCGGATCCGTTATCTGACTGACTTCATTTGCTGCAGCCATAATTGTCAGTGTCATGTTCGTCCCTGTATCACCGTCAGGCACAGGGAATACATTCAGTTCATTTATGATTTCCTTTTTAGCCTCTATGCTCTTTGCAGCTGCCAGAAACATTTTCTGTAAGAGTCTGGCATCCAATTGATTCAAAACCACCGTTATGTCCTCCTTCAAATTAATCAATTACCCGTACGCCTTCTACGTACACATTGACTTTTACAACTTCAAGACCGGAGGACTCCTCCACTTTATACTTAACATTGCCGATCAGATTATCCGCTACTGCCGAGATACTGACGCCATAAGATACAATGATATGCAAGTCTATCGTAATTTTATTATCATCAACTGTTACATTGACACCGTGATCAAGATTCTCAAGCCTCAAAAGCTTTGCCAGTCCATCTTTCATACTCACGGAGGCCATGCCGATTACCCCAAAACATTCAATAGCGGCAGACCCTGCGTATTTCGCAATGACAGCTGTATCAATCAGTATTTCACCCATCTGCGTATTCATCGCTCCGTTCATACACAATCCTCCTATTCTAATTCAGATACTATTCCTATTATACCTGATTTTTCATAAAAATAAACACTTTTTTTTCATGGCGGTGATTTTCCTGTGAAAAGACCGGCCTTTTCATTAAATTTTCTTGATAAGTAAAAATCTTTATGCTATAGTGTGAATGCTTTATCCTGAAATTCAGACAGCAGGATGCACAGGTCTATTTGAATAGAACAACACAGAAATGAGGGTTTCTATGAGTATTTTAAATGTAACGAATCTCAATCACGGTTTTGGCGAACGGACACTTTTGAAAAATGTATCCTTTCGTTTGCTGAAGGGAGAGCATATCGGTCTGATCGGTGCAAATGGTGAAGGAAAATCTACCTTCATGAATATTATCACCAATAAACTGATGCCTGATGAAGGCACCATTGAATGGAATAAGAACGTGCGTGTGGGCTATCTTGACCAGCATTCTGTTTTACAGCCCGGCTCTTCCATCCGTGATATCTTAAAATCTGCTTTTGAGTTTCTGTTCACTCTTGAAGTTGAAATGAACAGAATCTGTACACAGCTTTCGGATGCTTCTGATGAAGAGATTGTTGTTCTCATGGAAGAATTCGGCTCTATACAGGACACTCTGGATGCCCATGATTTTTATATTATCGATACCAAGGTCGAAGAAGTCGGCCATGCACTCGGCCTTACAGAAATCGGTCTTGACAAGGATGTCAATGAGCTGAGCGGCGGTCAGCGCACAAAGGTTCTTCTTGGCAAGCTTCTGCTTGAAAAGCCTGATATTCTGCTTCTCGATGAGCCGACGAACTACCTCGATGTGAACCACATTGAATGGCTCAAACGCTATCTGCAGGAATATGAGAACGCTTTTATCCTGATATCACATGATATTCCTTTTATCAACTCAGTCGTGAACCTGATCTATCATATGGAGAACGGCGAACTGAACCGCTATGTTGGTAATTATGATAAATTCGAAGAAGTCTATGCCGTGAAAAAATCACAGCTCGAGTCAGCTTATAAGAAACAGCAGCAGGAAATCAGCCAGCTGCAGGATTTTGTCGCAAGAAACAAAGCACGGGTCTCCACGCGTAACATGGCAATGTCCAGACAGAAAAAGCTCGATAAGATGGATGTCATTGAACTTGCAAAAGAAAAGCCAAAGCCCGAATTTGTCTTTCTGGAGGCGCGTGCTGCAAGCCGTTATATCGTTAAAACAGAAAGCCTGGTCATCGGATATGAGGAAGCTCTTTCCTCCCCCATATTCCTGACGGTCGAACGCGGGGAAAAGCTGGTCTTAAAAGGCGCTAATGGTATTGGTAAGACCACATTGATGAAAAGCATCCTCGGACTCATTCCGCCGCTTCAGGGAAAAGTTACGCTTGGCGATTATCTTTATACAGGATACTTCGAACAGGAAATGTCAGGTGCAAAAAATAATACCTGCATCGAAGAGATCTGGTGTGAATACCCGGCTCTGACCCAGTACGAAGCCCGTACGAAATTAGCAAAATGCGGCCTCACTTCACAGCATATTGAAAGTCAGGTCCGCGTATTAAGCGGTGGGGAGCAGGCTAAAGTACGTCTGTGCAAGCTGATTAATAAAGAGACCAATCTTTTACTGCTTGATGAGCCGACCAACCATCTTGATAACGATGCAAAAGAAGAATTAAAGCGTGCATTGACTGCTTACAGCGGAACCATCATTCTGATCTGCCATGAACCGTATTTTTATGAAGATTTTGCCACCAGAGTCATTGACTGCAGTGACTGGTCAACAAAGGTCTGATGTTCATTACAATCAGTAAGATTCCAAAAACTATGCTCCAATAATTCACCTAAATATTAAAGGCTGACTGCAAAGAATTTATGATGCCAGATGTTTATTGCTTCACTTATGTTTCTCCTTACAGTGAAGTATCTGGTATGATTCCATGCAGTCAGCCTGTTCTTTTTTTGTTTATGTGCTAAATGAAACCGGCATAAAAAAACAGAACCTTTTTCAAGGTTCTGCCTGATTATCTGCCGAATTATTCAGCCTGCGCTTTTCTCAGATCTCTGAGACATGCAGCACAGATAGAAATCTTCTGTGATCTTCCATTAAAATTGACTTTAACGGATCTGATATTTGACTTCCACATTTTGTTTGATCTTCCTGATACCTGGCTTCTGGAATGGCTTACTACCTTTCCGAACTGAGCACCTTTATCACAAATTGCACATCTTGCCATGAATGAGCACCTCCTTAAGCGTATATATTAAGCTTCGCGTATCCTCCGGTTTTCCATTCAGTGTACCGCTGCAACACGATTGCCTGTAAACAAATCGATTTTAGCAGATATCCCACCAAATTGCAAGGACTTTTTATATTTGTTTATTCATCTGCTACATCTTCTTTGTCAGTTGAACGGTTCATGACTGTATCTGCAGCCTTTTTGTCCATTTTCTTTTCGGCTGCTTTAGTTTTTGCGTCTTTCTTAAACTTATCGATCAGATCAGGAACCATGTCTATGATCTTTGTTACCGCATCCTGTGTCTTGACATTGACAAGTCTTGCTTTTCCCTCCTGAATAACAAGAACTGAGCTTGGAGAGATCTTTCCGCCCATACCACCACCGGCGTTGTTCTTCCCGGTACCGTTAAAAGCTCCGGCAGCTACACCAAAGCTGACATCCACCAGAGGCAGTATTATGGTTCCGTCATCGAACCGGACAGCGTCACCGACGACTGTCTTGGTTGTAATGAATCCATCCATCCCCTTAAATAGTGATTCTACCGTTGTGATAAAGTTACTGTCTGCCATAACCATCTCCTCCTTCATCTTAGTGCCCAACATCATGTCGATACAGGCTGTTTCATATCTCTCTTAAAGGTATCATAATTCTCTCGTAATTTTTTAAAGTTCTTATTGAACCAAAGCTGTAATGCAATAACCGTAATCGCTATCAGATAAAATCTTCCGGTTATCTTTAAATTTCCAGAAAACATACCCTCTTCAAAATTAGGCTGAATCTTAAAATGCCTGCCAAGCCGGCCATAAAAAAAGCCGATCGCCGCCAGAATATATCCTGTTGTTGCAGGGTCTCCTGTTCCGAATGCGACCATTCCCGATGCTCTTCTTGGTCCAAGATGCTTCAGCAGTCTTCCTGTACCCTTCCATGCAGCTTTTATTCCAAGCTGGTTATCCTCATCTTCCAGAAATGCTCTGATCGTCTGTGTCTGATAGATCAGTTTCTTAGCAAATCTGAATGGTGCAGTAACTGCTCTTTTCATTTTATTCAGGACATCCGCTACTTTTTGCTTCAGCCTTGCAAACCATCCGGTTTGCTTTGCACTCTCTTTATCACTGTCATATACAGAAGTATCATGCTTTGGCAGCTTCATATCAAGTTGTTCTTGTCGTTTGACTGTTTCAGCTTTCTGCACTGCTTTGTCTGTTGTCAATGTCTCATCAGCCACAGCCGCTTCCCTGATTTCTTCTGTCTTTTTCTGCTTTTTCTCCTTGCTGCCTTTTTTGCTGTCAGCAGCTGTTTTGCGATCTGATGATCTCCTGTTCTTTCTTTCTTTTGAATTATCATATACAGGAATACAAAAGATCTTTGCCCTGATTACAGGCTTCCCTTCCCCTTTATATTCAATCAGCAGCTGAACCAGATACAACAGCCAGGTCAGCTTTGCCAGCAGATAGATATCTTCCTGTTTTCTGCCGTATAATTTATAGCGGAACGGAACAAAAAATATAAGTATGAGCACAAAAAGAATCAGTCCAATGATTGAAGCCAGTAGAATTCCTATGATTTTCAATATCAAAAGAAATACAGCCATACTCCCCCATCCCATCAGATAAAATAATCCCGGACCTTAAACTCTCCCGTGTTCTGATAAATCTCTTCAAGCATGTCCTTTGCAAGATTCTGCGCTTCTTCCTTTCCTTTACAAAGACCAATGATCGTAATCTCTCTGGTATCATAATATGGAAATTTAAATTCGCTGACATTCATAATATCAAAAAGATTATCCGGGTTGGAAGCAAAAGTGATACAGAATATATCCCGTACTATTTTACGTCTTTCAATTTTTCGTATAATTCTATTGCTGCTCTTTTTTATTGTTTCACCAAGATACAGCTTTTTGCTCCAAACAATCATCCTCAACCTCATTTCTGCACTTTTGCGCACATGAAGTCCTTAACAAGTCCAATGCATACGGTAACTGCAAAAAGCTCCTTCTGCACCAGTACACGTCACAAAACATGCAGTTCAGGAACATTATATCATATCATACAGAAAATAACAGCATTTTTTTCCCGTGCATTTAATCCAGAGCCGCCAGTGCATCCATTAAAAGTGCTACACTTACCTTCTTTTCAGAAATATCTTTGCAATTATCAAGGGAGTACTGAACATAACTTTGGACCTCTTTATATGAGCCAAAAAATGTCGGAAATTCCTTTAATACAGCAGCCATAACAGCGCGATTCAGTTTTGCAGTGTTACGTACAAAGAGATCCTCAAATTCATTTTTCAGGATTTCAAATTTATTCTGCAGATACTCCTTATCTGCCAGTTCAATCTCATCCTCTTCTTCCAGACGGACAAATATACTGCCAGAAACCAGTTTACTGCTCTTTTCGAGCAGCCCGACAAGTGTTGCTTCTCTGGAATTCTCCTCATCCAGAACAATATCATCCACTGCCTCAGTAACATAACTTCCGGTAAGTTCCACAGCTTCACTGATATCTTCGAGCACACCTTCTAAAAGCTCAAATTCCTCGAGAATCTCTTCCGGAACCAGTATGTTCTTCCTGCTGCTGATACAGCTGTCCACAAAATCAAAAACGTGATCTAAAAGTCTCCCCTGCTCAAGCATGGATTCATCTGCATACTCCTGCATGAGGATGACAACATAAAAATGATTGATCATCTCCTGAAGATCCATATAACATTCGGAACTTTTGTTCAAAAATGCCGAAGCCTCTTCTAAAATTGAACATTTATCATCATATTCCTCTTTGTCCAGTTTTCGGAATTCAGTTTCCGTAAGGAGCAGCGCCCACTTTTCAAGCTGCGGATACAGTTTTTCCATCTGATCCGGACGGTAAATACCGGCAGCACTTCGAACCATATAGATGAACTTGTCAACGCTTGAAAGCTCAGCACCCTCATACAGATTCAGACAGTCTTCCAGGATCTGATAGTATTTTGCTTTTGTAATTCTGACCGGCAGCTGTGAAAGCATCAGCTGAAGCCGCATATTCACTGCATTGTTATCCTGTTTTGAGAATACGGCCTGAACAATATCCTTCGCTGCCGCTTCATTGTCAAAACTTTTATCATCCTCTTCATAATTCTTTTCCAGACGGTTAAGAATATATTCAAATAAAGTAAAGCGATCTGTGTAAGCACCAATACATTCCATGTGCCTAATGACCACAGATCGCAGTGAATCGATCTGTTCTGCTATTTTTCCCATGTTCTGCGTTAAAAAAATATCTGCTGAAACAATGTCTGTATCTGACTTTAAAGTTGTGCTGCGATACGCATGAACCAGAGGGAAAAGCTCATCTGCCAGAAGTCTTGCCTGTTCTGTCAATGTGTCATCTTCTTCTGCAAGATATCGTTCATAAAAATTATAGTATGCTATTACAAAATGATATCTG
>QKDK01000139.1 GCA_003252135.1 Clostridia bacterium | reverse complement strand
GAAGCATCTTGACAAATACCTCCCGCTCCATACTCATATCATCAACGACCAGTGCTCTGACTCCCTCGAGCTGATCTTTACCGATGCTGACAGCTGATGCACTTTTTGACATCTTAAGTCTCGCAGTGAACCAGAAGGTGCTTCCTTTTCCATATTCAGACTCCACCCCGACCTCTCCGTTCATGAGAAGTGCCAGATTTTTAGAGATTACCAGCCCAAGTCCTGTCCCGCCGTATTTTCGTGTCGTAGACGTATCGGCCTGCTGGAACGACTGGAACAGTTTTTTCTTTTGCTCCTCTGTCAGTCCGATTCCGGTATCTGTTACTTCAAACCTGACCATACAGGCTTCTCCATCACTGCAATCCATCTGTACTTTAACTTTGATACCGCCTTTTTCTGTAAATTTGACCGCATTGCTTACATAGTTGACCAGGATCTGTTCCAGACGCAGCGGGTCACCGCGCATGCTGTTCTCAATCTCAGGATCAACATCAAAAACAAGTGTCAGCCCTTTTGCTTTACATTTGTCCATCATAAAATCTGACAGATTTTGCAAAACGTCTGAAATCCTGAAATCAATATTCTCTATATTCAGCTTTCCTGCTTCTATTTTTGAAAAATCAAGTATGTCATTAATTATGCCAAGCAGATGCTGACCAGAGCGCTGGATCTTATCAATATAATCCTGCTGTTTTACATTCAGATCTGTTTTCTGGATCAGATAAGACATGCCTAGTATAGCGTTCATTGGCGTACGGATCTCATGGCTCATATTTGCAAGGAAATCCGCTTTGGACTGTGCAGCATCCTCTGCGATGCTTTTTGCCTTTTTTAGTTCTTCTTCAGCCTTTTTTCTGACTGTAATATCCGTTGAAATACTGCATAATCCGGTAATTTCATTTCCTTCTGCCATGGCGACTTTCCTGGTAATATAATAACGCATGGTTTCATCCACCCGAATGATTTCTTCCATCTCTTTTGTATTTTCACCATATACTACCTGCATATCCGTATCATGATAGGCTGCGCCTGTCTCCAGATCAAAGATGTCCAGCGCAGTCTTGCCTATGCTGTTTTCCAGCGTGACTTTTGTTATCTCCGTCCAGCGTTGATTCACGTATTTGTATCTTCCGTTGATATCTTTGACATAAACGACAGCTTCTATATTTCCCAGCACTGATTCCATGAACTGCTTGCTCTCTGCCAGCTCCTTATTCTTATACTCTATTTCATTCATCAGCTCGTTTATCGTCGGTATCGATATATCTTCTCTGATCCTGCGTATGATCTGTTCATCCAGAACAGGATTCATATGTCTGAACCCGCTGAATAAAAGCAGCCTGTACTTCCCGCTTGTCTGCTTTTCATAAATGGTCTCTGAAAAGAATTTTTCGGCCGCCGGGAGTTGGTAACGCTCTGACAGATTGCTCACCGCTATCAGAATTCCCTGCTGTCCGTGAAGTTCATTGATTGAAAACTGATATATCAGTTCACCTTCACCCTTCAAAAGTTCTCTGCCGGTTTCAGAAAGTATTGTTTCGGCTCTTGTGGCCAGAGTCTCACTGGCCCCCAGATGCACGGCGATTGCTCTCGCCTTTTTTCTGGCTTCCACTAAAGATTCATCATTAAAAACTTTGAGCTGCCCCAGGTCAGTCACCCCGTCACCCCGCTTTCAAATTTTTATTTCCTTTTCTCTATGCAATGCATGACGCATCCTTCCTCCATTTAAGAGTATGTATATGTGTCCCCTTCCCTGGCTCTGACTCCACGTAAAATTCGTCCATGATTCTTTTTACACTTGTCAGTCCAAGCCCCAGACTGGCAGGAATGGTAGAATATCCTTCTTTCAGCGCCAATTCTATGTCAGGTATGCCAGGTCCGTTATCATCAGCTAAAATTTCTATACAAACTGTATACTCATTTTCCATTTTTTCCAGTCTTTCTATCCTGTCCATTCTTTCCAATCTGCTCATGATGACTTGTCTGTCATGTTTGCGTCTGCAGGCACTGATTTCGATGGTACCTTCTTTTGCAAAACGCAGAATATTGGTTGAAAGTTCAGAAGCTGCGGTTGCTATCATTGCTTTTTCAGCCTCCGAAAAACCTGCATGGCCTGCAATTTCATATACTGACAGAACCACATTTTCATTGTCGCACGGATATTTAAGATCTATTTTATCCTGATACAGGATCTCATCAGTTTTTTTACTTACCCTTTTTTGCCAGCTGTTTTTTGTTTCTTTATTCACGATTCACCTCATATCATGGCTTCACTGTCTGTTTTTTTTGCCAAGATAGTCCAATGCACTTTCAACATCAAAGACCGTTGGTATGCTCAGCTTCGAAAAATCAATATTCAGATCCATCATGGCTGTTATGGAAGAAGGTTTTAAACCTGCCCATACGGCCTCTACTCCGATCAGGGAGAGCGCCATGCTGATCTGCCTGAAGGACTCATAGATATAACTGTCAATGACCCTGACTGTTGAAAAATTAAGCACAGCACCCCTGATGTCCTTTTCTCCTGCTGTATTGATAATGAATTCTCTGATCATGCTGATTGTTTCATCCGTCATTTCCTCAGGAAGTGTAAATACAAGACATTTATTTATGATTGAGACTGAGGTTTTTAAGAAATCCTTCATATTCCTTTACTCCTCTCTGACCAGATCACTGTTTCACACATACTTCCAGCCCCAGTATCAAAAATGCTTCTTCCAGTGCATCGCTTAAGGTTGACTTTGTATTAATTCCCGTCATATCTATTCCAAGCTGAATAATGGTCTGTGCAACCGCCGGTGAAATACCGGAAAGTATACATTCACACCCCATCAGCTTTGTTGCTTTTGTAATTTTGATCAGATGGTTGGCTACTGCAGTGTCAATTGCCGCAACGCCATGTATATCAAGAATAATTACTTTGGAATATGTTTCGGCAATTCTATTCAGCACTGATTCCATCATATGCTGTGCCCTGATGGAATCTACAACGCCGACAACGGGAAGAACAAGGACTCCGTCCCACAGCTTTATCGTCGGTGTGGACATCTGCCTGATCGTTTTGCTTTGTGTCTGCAACCTTTTCTCATATAAGATCTGTTCTGTTATATCAAGGACAAATTCCAGTCCACCGATAATCTCACCTTCTGTATTCTTTAAGGGAACTGTATAATATTCTGCCGGAATGGTCTTTCCGTTGATATCCGCCTCTGTTCGCGCGGAGAATGCTTTACCGGTTATGATAGATTTGCCCATGCAGCATTCATCCGTATTACAGTGTCTGGAATTCCAGATGCTGTAGCACTTGCTTCCAATAATCTCTTCTGAAGTTCTACCCAGTAATTTCAGTCCAGCCTCATTCACATAGGTCAGATTCATCTCCATATCCACAGCAAAAACCGGTATTGGCAGCTGATTCAGCATTTGCTCCTTTAACAGTGCATCTGCTTTTGCAAAATCATTACTCATGCTGTACCTCCTATCTTGTTTTTATTTTGATGTTATGTTTCGTTATATTGTTTTCGATCAGTTTCAATGGTGCTCAACATTTCGTTTCAGGAATTAGTAATAGTATTATAACACATAATGTATTTTTTGCCAGTATTTATATCGCTTTATCATATTTTTACGACTTTATTTTCTTTTTATGTATTTTTAATGACCTGTTTGATTTCTTTATGTGATATTAATACGTTTAATTTGCTTTATGACAATTCTCATGAACCATCATTTTTCTTTGAGCATTGTAATTTTGTTAAGTAACAAAAAAATAAGCTGTACCTAATGCCTGTACAGCTTACTTTGTTATGATCATGATCTTATGATGTCACTTTGTCTTCCTTCTCTTAGAAACACCGGAATCTGTTCCAGAAAAGCTGTTGTATCAACGAACTGCCCGCCTTCGTACATCTTGCCTGTCGCAGCTTCCATCCACTGGCAGTCTTTTGGCAAATAGACGGTTCTGTGCCTTTCATGAAGATGTACAATGGGTGCTACCAGTATATCACTGCCATACATATACTGATCGCTCAGCTCACTGCAGTTCTTATCGTTCGGAAATTCATAGAACATACCTCTGATAACTGGTGTTCCTTCTTCATGTGCTTCTTCCATCAGCTTCCGTGTATATGGTCTGAGCCTTTCGCGAAGGAGCAGGCATCCCTTCATAATTTCATATGCTTCTTCTCCATAGCTCCACACCTCATTGTCACTTCCTGAATTGAGAACCCTTTCTCCATTTTTTCTGTATATTTCCTGCGAAGGCATACGATCTCCGTGCAGCCTCATTACCGGACAGAAAGTTCCGTACTGGAACCACCGAATCAGCAGTTCAACAAAATCAGGGTCTTTAGGATCACCGCCTGAAAAACCTCCGATATCTGTAGTCCACCACGGTATGCCTGCTATCCCCATGTGTATTCCTGCACAGATCTGATTTCTGAAATCCTGAAACGTACTGTGTATGTCACCAGACCAGACAAGTGCTCCGTACCTTTGGCTTCCTGCCCATGCACAACGCACAAGATTTACGACATCTTCAGGATTTTCATGTCCTTCTTCCTGTCTTGCGGCAGTCATACCTTCATAGAATGCTCTGGAATACAGCTGAGGATAGATATTACCGATCTGCAGGCTTGATCCCATCTTGTACCTGTAATTATCGTAATCATAAATACCAAATTCAGGTTCAGCTTCATCAAGCCAGAAACATTCAACGCCCAGGTCATAATAATTTTTTTTGCATTTGTCCCAGATGAACTTTCTGGCTTCCTTATTGGTTGCATCAAAAAATAAAATATAACCATCGTTAAAGCCCATCTGGACTTCCATGCCGTGTTCAGTCTTTACCAGCAGATTGTTCTTCCGCATTTCAAGAATATTTTCACTTTTTATATCGATCTGCGGCCACACAGAAACCATCAGCTTAATGCCGAGTTCTTTCAGCTCTGCTGTCATTTGCGAAGGTTCCGGGAAAAATTCCTCATCAAAACGGAAATCTCCCATTTTAGGCCAATGAAAAAAATCGCACACAATTACATCAATGGGCAGTTCTCTCCTTTTATATTCTCTGGCAACAGAAAGCAGCTGTTCCTGATTATAATAACGCAGCTTGCACTGCCAGAAGCCCAGCCCATATTCCGGCATCATGGGAACTTTACCGCAGGCATTGGCATATGCACTGCTGATCCTTGCAGGCGTATCCTCTGCAGTGACCCAGTAATCCAACTGTTTGCTGCTCTCAGCCACCCATTCGGTCAGATTCCTGCAAAAGCTTGCACGTCCGATGGATGGGTTATGCCATAAAAATCCATATCCTTTATCTGACATAACAAATGGGATACTGGCCTGGGAATTCCTGTGTGCAAGCTCAAAACTGCAATTCTTGATATTCATCACTTCCTGCTGGTACTGTCCCATGCCATACAGGCATTCGTTTTCGTCACAAAAAAGCTGCAGGGTTATTCTGTGATCTCCTCCTATGATCGGTTTATATGCATGTGCATGCTTTTCAAGTGCTCCCTGTGGATCGATTTCTTTGAACAGTAACTCATTCTTTTCATTATAGAAGAAAATCTGACATCTCTTATGCCAGCTGTGATACTTGATCCTGACCTGTATTTTTCCATTGGTCAGCACTGCATTTTCACCATTGATCTCAATGCTGCAGGTCTGCTCTTCCTGTAAAGGAAGCAGCGCATAGGAGGTTTCTTCTATATCCCGCATCATGGCAGCTCTTACCCTGACACTATTATTCCCCCAGGGTTCCACAATAATTGTTTCTCCGTTATACCTCCAGCAAAGCTGGTTTTTTACTTTTTCAAAAATCTCCATACTTCATCATTCCTCCTCATTCCTGCGCTGATTTTTGCGCATATCAAATCTCATGTTCTGCAAACACCGCAAAGCAGTGACGGTACAGCTGGTATAGCAAGGTCTTTTCTTACATTATATTCTTATATATTCTGTATTACTTCTATAATATCACTTGTATCTAACACTATTTTGCTTTAATATTATAACAACGGTCATTATGGCAGCAAATTATAGTAACGGTCATTATAGCAGCTTATGGCAGCCAGATGTATAACATCTTATGCCAGCTGTACTGTCGCATGACCAAATCATTGCCGCTCAATACTGTTTAGAAGAAAGGAGGCTTTCATGAGATCTGTTACCGCCGAAAGTATACTCGAAGAAAAAATACCGCACGGTACACCGCAGCTTCCTTTCTCTGCTCACTATTCACAGGTCACCGCAGGAACTTCAAACATTTTGTATAAACACTGGCATCAGGAATTTGAATTTCTTATCATTACACATGGCGGTGCAAAATTCTTCATAGATGATGCTGTATACGAGCTGCACGCACAGGAGGGAGTTTTTATTCCACCCAATGCACTGCATTATGCCACTTCCCTGAACGGGCTCCCCTGTTCATTTTTTGCCTATGTCTTTCACCCATCCTTTCTTTCTGATAACTATAAGAGTTCACTGTATCTAACTTTTGTAAAGCCGGTTCTGTCCGGAAAGGTCATTTTTACACCTCACTTTGGCAAAACAAAGGAATGGGAGACCAGGGGATACGATTTGCTGCTGTCATTATCTTTCTGTTACCAGCAACCGTTAGAACCGATCGAAATGCAGATAAAGGGCAGGCTTTACGAGCTCTGGGCTTTATTCCTTGAAAACGCTGCTGCTTCAAAAGTATCCGGTAAAATGCATCATGAACATGCAGGTTCTGACCTGACATCAGCCCTTGACTATATCCATGAGCATTTTGAAGAGGATATCACTCTACAGAACATGTCAGCCTGTGCATCGCTGTCTCAGAGCCAGTTCTGCAGAACCTTTAAGTCCAATATGGGTCTTTCACCGTTTTCTTATCTTATACGCTATCGTATCCTGCGAAGCTGTGCCATGATTACAGATACAAACGAAAAAATAGCTGTCATCGCAAGCCGTTTTGGCTTTAACAATGTCAGCTATTTCAATCGGTCTTTTCGCTCTGTCATCGGATGTACTCCTATCGAATACCGAAGGAACAAAGAAACTTATATTACCTGATATACAAGGCATCAGGTATAGGAATTCATAACGTTTTTTGCCCAGTCAATAGAAATCAGATAGCTTTCAATCAGTTCTTCCGGTTCCATTTTGATGTTCTCTGCATAGGTACATACCTGTTCCCAGTCACCAGCTTCATATGAATGGATCAGCCTGCAAACAGGCTCATAACTCCCTGTCCCATATAAAAGAGTATCCACAATTTCCTTTGTGACAGGCAGTTCACTGAGTGCCTGCTCCATCGGTTCGTCAACGATGGCATCAATCAGGCTGAACAGGCACAGGAGCGATATTTCATCTGCATTTTTATGGAAAGCACTTCCTTTTGCGATCAGTTCGCTGAACTTTGATCGAACCAGTGAAAGCCGCAGCAGCTCGTCAGGCTTCCCTGTTGAAATGTCCTGCAGCATAAATACACAGGCCCATCGTTCAATTTCTTTCCCACCCATTCTGACCAGTGCATCCTTGATCGATGAAAAATTATTCTTAGTCCGTTTATTATTGAGGATCTTTAACAGCTGATAAGACATTTTTACATCAATGGAAATAATCTGTGCTATGTCATCATAGGAATAGTCCTTTTTTCTGACTTCATTTAGAATTCTGGCATAGGCAGAAGATGAAGACACCACTCTTTTGGTCCGTGGTATAACGACATTGGGCTTACAGAAAAAATACCCCTGAAAAAGCTGAAAGCCCATTTCCTTTGCTTTAATAAATGCCTCTTCTGTTTCTATCTTTTCTGCCAGAACAATCTTGCGGCTGGCAATGGCTTTTCTCACATCATCCCGAATGCTGTCAAGCGGTGTCAGGATGACATCATATTTGATAATATCAATCATGGGCAGTGCTTTGGCAGAATACATATCATTAACAAAATCATCCAGTGCAAACTTATATCCTTTACGCTGCAGTTCCCTGATTCGGTCAAGTAATACATCATCAATTTTTACTGTCTCAAGAATCTCGATGACCAGCGTATCCGGAGATATCAGCTCTATCATATCAGACATGATAAAATCATAGTCAAAATTTACAAATGCTTTTACTGATTCAACAACTTTTTCAATTCCCTGCTCGAACAGCCCTCCGATAACTGATGCTGTTGCAGTCTTTGCTGAAGTATTGTTGAACTCTTTTGAATATGCTTCTTCACGGAACAGCAGTTCGTATCCGTAAATGTTCAGGTTTTTGCTAAAAATTGGCTGTCTTGCTATATACATTTGGGGCCCTTTCGTGATTTCATATATTGTCGCTTTTATCATTATATCATATCACAGGCCGGTTCAAAAATCCATCAGATTATAAAGTGGAACTGACAGTAAATTATTTAGATTTCTGCTCTTTGAAATCATGAACTTTTATTCTGAATATTCGTTTTACACTGGATTTTACACAGATACATAAGATTCACAGCTTCTTTACTGGCTGTACGTACCTGTTATTATGTGGTATGATACTTTTGATCATGACGAAATGACACTTACTTTTTATGAGGTGAATATGAAAAGCTGCAACTATAAAATGCTGCTGGCCTACGAAGGTACCCGTTACAGCGGCTGGCAGATCAATAAAAATGCCGAAACGACCATACAGGGCAAGCTGACAGAAGTGCTGACAAAATACTTCAATGAACCGATAGAACTGATCGGTGCAGGCAGAACTGACAAGGGTGTTCATGCACTTTGCATGACAGCCAATTTTCATCTGTCTATGTGCTTTGATGCGAAAAAAGCAAAAAAAGAGTTAAATGAGTTCCTGCCTTCTGACATTGCGATTCTTTCTCTGGAAGAAACCGACCCCCGCTTTCATGCGAGGTTTCATGCATTGGCAAAGACATACCGCTATGTTTTTTACAAAGATTATGATGGCTGTAAGCCGGTTTTCGAACGAGCTGTTATGAGTGCACTTACTGAACAAGCTGATTATGTTCTGATGCGCCAGGCAGCTGATATTCTGACCGGTACCCATGATTTTAAGGGGTTTTCATCTGATCCGACTAAAAAGTCCACCCGCAGGACAATTGAAAAAATCGAAATCACTGAGACAGC
>QKDK01000110.1 GCA_003252135.1 Clostridia bacterium | reverse complement strand
ACCTCTTCCTGAAAATGATAATTTGCATAACTGCTTTCCAGTATAAATGTCAGCTCAATGTCATGGGTAGCAGCAAAGCTCAGCACGTTCATACAGGAAAAGGTGTGCAGTATCTGAGAAGACGCGGCAATACGTTCCAGTGTATTCGTTCCGCGCAGCACTTCATCTACAAAGCAGAGCATGGGTATTTTTTTATCAATTCTATCCATGATTCGTTTTAATGATTTTATCTCTACAATATAATAACTTTCGTTTCCAGTCAGATTATCGGCCAGAGCCATGGAAGATGCAATGGTAAAGAAAGACGCTTTATAACGTCTGCTAACAGACGTTGAAATAGTCTGTGCGAGTATGGCATTAATAGCTAGTGTTTTTAAAAAGGTTGATTTTCCAGATGCATTGGAACCTGTAAGCAATACACATTTTGAAGTACTGATCGTATTTTTAACAGGATTTTCAATCATGGGATGGTATACATCCTCTACCTCTAAAAACGGTCTGTCAGTCTGCAGCAGTTCAGGCACGCAGGTATCTTCCATCAAAACGCGAAATGAAGCAACTGAAATCATACTGTCGAGCAATCCGATATCCTCAAACATCTGGTTCAGAATTTCTCTTTTCTTTTCAAGAAGCTTAATGATCCTGTTGAAGGATATCAGATCGATATGAAGTATCATATAGATATTATCCAGCACAAAATCAAGGATTGATCCGCTTGCCGGATTCTGTATCATCCTTGCACCACGGCGGAAGCCATTGAATTCTTTTGCAGCATGATGCAGCCTGTCACTGTACTCTGAAATTTCACATATATCCAGAGCATGCAGCTGTTTTACTGTTTCCAGCCAGCGAACAATATATCGTACAACTGAAAAATATGCTTCTATCTCACCTTTTCTTTTAAAATACTGAAACAGATTATATCCAAGACAGGTTATCATGACAAGTACACCTAACCCGACATTGACGAACAACAGACCGATAGATGCAGCCAGAAGCAGTATCATAAAATAATGCTTCAAGTTGCTTTCTTTCTTCACATCATCCAATCTGTTAATATATTCAAAAACAGAAATACTTTTTATTTTGCCCATTTTTACAAGCGACTTCTGCATGGCAAGTCTTTCTTCTGTATGATTCTGAAAAAATTCGATCAAACGGTTTCTTTCTTTTAGTTCCTCCGCTGAAAAACTGGGTTTTCTTAGAATCGCATACAGGTATTCTTCCCCTATTGCACAGCTGGTATTATTGATCGTCATATAAATCTGATTCATATCAAGATCATGCCAGGTAATATCATCAATATCAAAAGCTTCCGATCGCTTCGTATCATAATAGACGCGAAGGGAAGCCATTTTTTCCTGTGTATACTCTTCTTCCGGTACATCGCCCCATTCACGCTTTAAACGCGCCATCAGCCGTCTCTCTGCATTTTTTTTATCGTACTGGTTTTTTATGAACAGACCGACCATAACAACAGCAATCCCGATTAATATATTTATCATGAACTTTTCCCCTTTTTGCAATTAGTTTTATTATAGTTGTGTGAAGTTTCGATGTCAACTATACTAAATCTATCCAAATCTTAATAAATAAGATTTTTACATAAGAATGGAGGTTCCTTCGAACCTCCAAGAAAATGCTAATATTTTTACCATTCAAGAGAATTACTTTCTTTTGTTTTATCTCTCAGAAGCAGGTCAGCCACTGCATCCTTCGGTGATTTATTTTCAAAAAGAATCAGATTGATCTGTTCAACGATCGGCATCTCGACCTCATACTTTCTTGCCAGAGCCAGTGCAGCTTTAGCAGAATAAACGCCTTCAACTGTCTGAGCCACTTTATCCATTGCTTCGCTTACCGACATTCCCTGCCCTATATAAACACCTGCATTTCTATTTCTGCTATGTCTGCTTGAGCAGGTAACTATAAGATCTCCAACTCCCGAAAGCCCGGAAAAAGTTTCTGGCCGTCCGCCCATTTTCAGGCCAAGTCGGCTGATTTCAGCAATTCCTCTGGTCATCAGAGCTGCTTTTGTATTATCTCCAAAGCCCAGACCGTCAGAAATACCGGCCGCCAGTGCAATAACATTTTTTAATGAACCGCCAAGTTCAATTCCGATAATATCTGGGTTTGTATATACTCTGAAATTTTCTGTCATAAATGCATCCTGAATCAGGCTTGCTGTTGCTTTGTTCTTTGCTCCGACAACACAGGTAGTCGGGATACCGCGGCTGACCTCCTCTGCATGACTAGGTCCGGAAAGCACAGTAATTTCAGCATCCTTGATCTCGTCCTGAATTATATCAGTCAGTGTAAACAGTGTTGTTTCTTCGATTCCTTTTGCCACATTAACAATGATCTGTCCTTTTTTTATCAGCTTTGCTGCCTCATTTGCCGTACTTCTGACAAAAGGAGAAGCAACTGCAAAAACAATAATGTCAGGTTCCATACAGGCGTATGTAAGATCAGAGGTAATCTCGACGTCCTGCGGCATAATAGCTCCCGGAAGGTTTTTAATATCATTTCTGTTATCCAGTAAAGCGTCAACTTCCTTTTGAAGTTTTGACCATAGAATGACCTTATGACCATTATTTGAAAGTAATATTGCAAGTGCTGTTCCCCATGTACCTGCTCCTAATACAGAAATATTCATCATTGAACTCCTCTCAGGATTTTTTATCTTCATTTATCAGCGGGGCTTTCTTTTGCCCGATTTTATTCTCAGTCCCATGCAGAAGTCTTTCGATATTATGCCGATGTCTCCAAAAGGCCAGTATTACATAGCAGGAGGCAATGACAGCAAAATGAAGATCTCCATGATTGATTGCGATCAGACAGCTGCAGGTAATCAGGACAGCTGCCATGGAAGCTAGTGAAACATATTTTGTTATGGCTGCAACCGATACAAATATTATGATTCCGATTAGTGAAACCAGAGGATTTAATGCAACTATGATACCGCCCGTAGCAGCAATTCCCTTTCCGCCCTTGAACTTTAGCCATACAGGATAATTATGGCCAAGAATTATACCAAAGCCGGTATATAATGCAAGCAGAGTCACATAAGGCAGATCCGGAAAAATCAGATAACGAACCGCAAGGACAGGAAGCAAAGCTTTTAGGAAATCTCCCAAAAAGGTGATGGCACCTGCCTTTTTCCCTAATGTTCTCATAGCATTGGTCGTTCCGGCATTCCCGCTTCCATAAGCACGTATATCAATATGCTTTGCTTTCCCGACAAAATATGCTGTTGAAATACATCCGAATGCGTACCCCATACCTAGGCATACAAGAATTCTCCAGAGCATTCTCATTCCTCCTAAATCTTATTCAGTTTTGTTCTCTATCTTTATTCTCGCGTACGATAAATTTTAGTGAGGTGCCTGAAAAACCGAAGGCTTCTCTGATTTTATTCTCCAAATATCTGACATAGGAAAAATGCATCAGCTCTTTGTCATTTACGAATACAACAAAGGTAGGTGGTTTGACAGATACCTGCGTCATATAATAGATCTTCAGTCTTTTTCCCTTATCAGACGGCGGCTGCTGCATCGCAACTGCTTCCATCAGAATTTCGTTCAATACACCGGTCGCAATACGAAGATTCTGATTCTGTATAACAGTCTCAACGACCTCATATATTTTGTTCAGCCGTTGACCTGTCTCAGCAGAAATAAATATGATCTCTGCATATGGGATAAAGGATAATATCTCACGAACTTTTTTGGTATACTGATAGATGGTCTTATCGTCTTTTTCAATCGCATCCCATTTGTTCACGACTATAACAACACCCTTGCCGCAGTCATGGGCGATGCCGGCAATCTTGGCATCCTGCTCTGTGACGTTTTCGACGGCATCAATGACAACAAGAACAACATCTGCACGTTCAATTGCACTGACAGTACGTACCTTTGCAAAATACTCAAGTTCTTCATTGATCTTGCTTTTTCTGCGCAGGCCGGCTGTATCAATAAAAATATATTCTTTATCATGATATTTGATTTTAGTATCGATAGCGTCTCTTGTGGTGCCGGCAATATTCGAAACAATAACTCGATTTTCACCGAGAAGCTTATTAACTATAGAAGATTTACCGACATTCGGTTTTCCGACAACTGCAATTTTAGGAATGTCATCTTCATCACCTTCCTCCGTCTGATCCGGAAAATGCTTGACTACTTCATCCAGCATATCGCCAAATCCCAGTCTTGAAGCTGACGAAATCGGCAGCGGATCTCCAATACCTAAATTATAGAACTCATAAACATCTGCCTGAAGCTTTTCAAAGCTGTCGACCTTGTTAACTGTCAGAACGACAGGCTTTCCTGACTTTCTGAGCATATCTGCAACTTTAAAATCTGCATCCACAAGGCCCTGACGTACATCTACCATAAAGATAATGACATCTGCAGTCGCAATAGCGATTTCAGCCTGCTGACGCATGTAGGAAAGCATCATATCCTTACTTTCCGGTTCAATACCGCCTGTATCTATTATTGAAAACTGTTGATCGAGCCAGGTCACATCGGCATAAATTCGGTCACGTGTGATTCCCGGCTGGTCTTTTACAATTGATATTCTCTCTCCTGCCATTGCATTAAAAAATGTAGACTTACCTACATTCGGTCTTCCAATAATGGCAACAATTGGTTTATTACCCATAAATCTCCCATCCGCCTGTTATTCAGGCTGCTCTGCTTCATTAACAACGCAGTTCTCATAGATTGTACAATACACAGTTGGGTTTGTAAAGCCTTTTCCTGTGTGTTGCTATGGATTGCAAAGTTAAACAAGCTGTATAAATCCCGCTAATGTACCTCTTTTTCCTTTGGAAGCCCTATGTGAAAAAAGTAATTTGTTGTGGCATGAAGTACATACATTACTTGTTGAAATCTGTGATAAAGGAACACCCTGATTCTTAAGTATGATCATGTTGGCTTTCCATAAATCCAGCAGATATTTTCCGTCACCTTTACTTTTTAAGAACACAGAAACATCTGATTTTTTAAATGCAATGTTGAATTCTTCCGCCACCTCTTCACCTACCTCATAACACATACCGCATATGGATGGTCCAATGACTGCAATAATATCTTCACTTTCTGTCCCGAACTGTTCCTTCATCTTCAGTATAGTCTTGGCAGCTATGTGCAGCACTGTGCCTCGCCAGCCTGAATGGACAAGACCAATTGCTTTATTACGCCTGTCTACCAGAAAAATAGGTACGCAGTCAGCAACATATACAACAAGCGGCACGCCTTTCTGGTTGGTAATCAAAGCATCTGCATTTTCAAAATCTCTTTTGATGTGAAAGCCTTTTCCGCAATCTTCCTTTGTCACAAGCTGTATTTTATCACTATGCTCCTGTGAAGCGCTGACAAGCCTGGTATCCTTGATTCCAATGGCTTTACAGACTCTTTTAAAATTTTCCTTCACTTTACTTTCATCATCGCCCCTGGTGAAGCCAAGGTTCATGGACTGCCAGATATCATCGCTTACCCCGCCAAGACGTGTTGAAAATCCATGTTTTATATATGGAATATCATCCAGTGCCTGGAAAGTAAGTACAGGTGTATCTGTAAGCCGTAGTCTTGCTTCTTTAGTAATGCAGGCTGCCTGTTCTGTTTTACCTTCCGGACTATCTATCTCAATGATCTGGTCACCGGCTTTCTGCTCATAAAGTGACAAAATCATACGTTCTGCCTGTGATAACATGTATTCCTCCTGCTCAGCCAGCATTAAACGCATTTTTAAGCAGTGTGATCTCGTCTGCCAAAAGTACAACAACATCAAATCTGATAGGTGTTGCCTCCGGTAAATGCTTTTTCATCATATAATATAATGCCGTCCTGATTATTTTACTCTGTTTTGCTTTCGTAACTGCTTCCTGCGGATATCCAAATCTGTTCAAAGATCTGAATTTTACTTCAATAAAGCAGTAATATGCACCATCTTTTGCAATAATATCTATCTCTCCGATTCGGCAGAAAAAGTTTGTCTCTATTATCTGATATCCAGAAGACCGCAGATAATCAACTGCCTTTTCTTCTTTCTGCGCACCGACACTTCTTTTATTCATTTTGGGCTCATCATTCATGCTTCATCTGTTCCTTGACTTTATCAACTCTGTCCACAAAAATCAAGACCTCTGCAACGACCTGATACAGCTCCTGTGGTATATAGTCTCCTATTTCGAGCTTTGATAATGTACTGGCCAGTTTTGTATCCTTATGGATCGGTACATCTGCTTCTTTTGCTTTTTCAATAATTTTTTCTGCCAGATGGCCTTTCCCTGATGCAATGATTTTTGGCGCTTTGTCATCCGGATCGTATTCCAGAGCAACTGCAGTCTTATTCATTATTTTTCTTTTTTCTTCATCTTCCATAAAGACCTCCAAAAACAAATCCGGTCATTGAATTTGAATATATATACAAATCAATGTTCAAGAAACAAATTCTTAAATAAAGTTATGTATAAATGAATTTCTATGGATCGGGCAAGGACCGTATTCCTTTAAAGCAGCTATATGTTTAGCTGATCCATATCCTTTGTTTGACGCAAAATCATACACAGGATATAGTGCATCATATTTTTCCATAATATGATCCCTGGTCACTTTAGCCACAATACTTGCCGCTGCTATAGAAATACTTTTTGCATCTCCTTTGATGATCGGTACCTGCGTCAGACTGACCTGCGGAATTGTCACAGCATCATTGAGCAGTATATCCGGAACTACAGCCAGTTTAGAAATCGCTTCTCTCATTGCCTGATAGGTCGCCTGTAAGATATTGATCTTGTCAATGACCTCGTTCGATGCACTGCCGATTCCAACGGCAATTGCTTTACTCATAATTTCATCAAATAAAGCTTCTCTCTTTTTTTCTGTTAGCTTCTTGGAGTCATTAATATATAATATTTCACAGTCTTTTGGTAAAATTACCGCAGCCGCATACACTGGGCCTGCCAATGGGCCACGTCCGACTTCATCAATTCCGCAGAGGTATGCATACTCAGGATACTTGTTTTCGTACTCCTTCATCTGCTCCAGTCTGGCTCTTTCTATCAAAAGCTTTTGCTGTGATCTTACTTCTTTTTCCTGTTGTGCTGCTGTTTGCTTTTTCGTCATGTAAGCTCCATTTCTGCAGCTTCAAGGTCCTGTGTTTCTTGGCCCTGTGTTTCTTGGTCCTGTGTTTCCTGAGCTTGTGCTTCCTGGTCTTGTGCTTCCTGGTCTTGTGCTTCCTGAATGTTGGGACGTTCCAGAGATATTTTGCCAAGTCTGCCGTTACGAAAATCATCCATCAGGAATACAGATACTTTATCGACATCCGGTTCTCCACCCTTTAAAAGGCAGGCACGTTTTACAGCAATTCTTTTGATCAGTTCTTCTGCATCATCGATCTCCTCAACCTGATAACGGTTTGTCAGTGCACCTTTATAGTGCTTGGTCAGGAATCGTATCAATGCAAGTGACAGCTGATAAGGCTGCAGTATATCATCATTTATGGAACCAATGAATGCAATTCGGAGTCCTACGGCCTGATCCTCGAACTTAGGCCACAAAATACCCGGTGTATCCATCAGTTCAACATCTTTATTAAGTCTGATCCACTGTTTCCCTTTTGTTACGCCTGGCTTGTTACCAGTTTTCACGCAGGCCTTCCCTGCAAAAGTATTGATAAAAGTAGATTTACCAACATTAGGTATTCCAACGATCATTGCTCTAACGGGACGGTTCAGTATTCCTCTTTTTTTATCTCTCTCCATTTTGTCTTTACAGGCTTTTTTTATCAGCTCCTGTACCGGTCTGACACCTGGAACAACTTTAGAGTTTACATTCAGGCAATAATAACCTTTGCCTTCATAATATTTTTTCCATTGCTCTGTTACAACTGGATCAGCCATGTCTGCTTTGTTGAGCAGAATAATTCTTGATTTATTTTTAGCCAGACTGTCAATGTCCGGGTTTTTACTGCTGTATGGAATTCTCGCATCGACCAGTTCAATCACTACATCAATCAGCTTGATGTCTTCCTGCATCTGGCGTTTTGCTTTGCTCATATGTCCGGGGTACCATTGAAAATGCATCATTTCCTCCGTTCTTTTCTTCGTTGTCAAATTACTATGACATTATCAGTTATTCGTTGCAGCGCCTTCTGTCGTCGGAGTGACTGTAACTTCCTCCTCCGAATTCTTAGTATCAAGTTTGTTGATCATCTTAAAGCCATTCAGGCGTACAAATGCCGTTCCGATGATATCGTCATAAACAATATTGCCTATATTGGCAAATCTACTGTCTTCACTGTTGTTTCTGTTATCTCCTAAAACAAAATATTCATCATCATCCAGAACAATCGGCTCTTCTGCAAAACCCGAAAGCCGCATTGGTTCCACTTCAAGCGGTTCATCAAGCAGATCCCCATTAATATATACAAAGCCATCAATAATCTGTACCGTCTCTCCCGGTAAACCAATGATACGCTTTATATCATAGAATGAATGTTCATCTCCTGATTGTTTGAATACTATCACATCAAAACGCTTGGGTTGATTCCTAATATAGGCAAGCTTATTGATCAAGATGGTGTCCTGATCATATAATGTAGTCTCCATGGATGAGCCAAGCATGTCTGTCTGCTCAACCGTATAGACTACCAGTGCATATGCAATCGCAATAACAATTGCAGTCTCTATGATAAAACGAAAAATCTGAAATATAACTTTTTTTATTTTTCGTTTATTGGGTTCTTTGTCAAAATCAAAATTAACAGCCATTCGTCATCCTCAAAGCCTTTCCATTTATCTTAAAACCCTTACCATTAAAAATATCATTAACCCTTACCTTTGAAAAACCCCCAATCATTTCGATTGAGGGTTCTCTTTTCGACTTATTTAAACTTACGTTTACGAGCCGCCTCAGACTTTTTCTTACGTCTGACACTTGGCTTCTCATAATGCTCTCTTTTGCGGATTTCCTGCTGAATTCCTGCTTTTGCACAGTTTCTTTTGAATCTGCGCAGAGCACTATCTAAAGTTTCGTTTTCTTTTACGATAACATTCGACATAGTCTCACACCTAACCTCCCTCCAGTTGTGTATTGTGCGTAGACAACTGTTTG
>QKDK01000056.1 GCA_003252135.1 Clostridia bacterium | reverse complement strand
ATAATTATAAAATAAATATATCAAATCAAATTTAAAATGTCAAGAGATTACACGGGATAATGCATCTTTATTTACCAGCAGCGGTAGCTGCTAGATTTTGAACAATGTCCTGCATCTGAGTCCAGCAGTTTTCCATATCAGCTACCAGTTTGAACTGTGTCCTGGCTCTTTCCAGATTATGATTTTCATGATGGGTCTTAAAATAAGTATCACCCACGAGATAGTCCGTTAAAAAACGAATACCGCATTCCAATGTCATGATTTTTGCACTCATTGGCAGCATATTCTTTTCTTCATCTGACAGGACGGTATTGACCTGTTCAAGGTATCCTCTGGTAAAGGCTTCAAAAAAATCCAGCCTGAATTCCACTTTACTGATATCTCGCTCGTCTTCTGCCGCAGAGTTCGCTCCCGAGCGTATGGCATCGCCAAAATCATAGTGATAGAGTCCCGGCATAACGGTATCAAGGTCAATGACACAAAGTCCTTTTTTTGTTGTTTTATCAAATAAGATGTTATTGATCTTGGTGTCATTATGCGAGACCCGAAGTTTAAATACGCCGTCTGCCAGCAAGCTGGTCAGCGCATCCATCTCCTTCACCCGTTCTTCAACAAAACAAATCTCTTTCACAGCCAGTCCTGCTCGTTTAAGGATATCCTGTTCCTGCGCGCTTTTAAATGCAAGATATCGCCTGGGCGTGTTATGGAAATCTTTAATCACTTCATATAGAGACTCTGCCGGGTACCCCGCAAGCAGCTTTTGGAACTTACCGAACGAAATACCAGAGTAGTACATGTCTTCTGCTTTTTCTACGATCTGCACAGAAAAGGTATCTTCGATGAATCGATACATTCTCCAGCAATTTCCCTGTTCGTCTGTATGATACAAACCATTTTTCTTTGTCAGTATCAAAGAAAGCGCTTCACGTTCCGGATTACCGCCGCTTTCCAAGATTTTATCCGCCAGATAAGCGGTTACTCCTGCTATGTTTTTCATCAGTCCGTTCACATTGGTAAAGATACGGTCATTTATGCGCTGCAGCAGGTAACGTCTGCATTCTCCGCTTTCCAGCTGATAATAGGCAGCATAGGTATCATTGATGTGCCCGTTGCCATAGGGCTGCACACCAACAGACTCACCTTCTGTTTCAAAAGCAGACAGTGCTTTTATCGCTTCAAGATTTTCTTTCATAGTATCCTCATTTCTATATTATGATGTCATGTAGGCATTCTTTATCCCTCTGTAAATTGCGATGTTCTCTATTGGTTATCCCATAGCAGCTCTGGGTATTTTCCTGCTTTCGTCATACTGCGTAGCGCCTCACTGACGCGCTGCTTATCCTCATGATACGTCATCCCATACCACTTATCAAAGGAAGGAAGGACCTTTACACTCGCCTTTTTACTGCTGATCAGCTCATTCACTACAGAAGGTAAAAAATATTCTGCTTTCAGTGGACTTGTTTTTAGTGCTTCCTTTAAAAAGCTTACGAAACCGTCTTCCAGTGCTTTCATAATAGAAGGAGCAAAACCCCACAAATTCATAGAGACCACTGCCTCAGCATCAAGTTTTTCAAAGGTGCCATCCTCTCTTGCATATTCTACAGCATCTCCATGCTTTTCGATCTTTGTTCTTTCAACGACTGCCGTCAGATATCCGTTTTTCACATCACAGACCCCGCGCGATACAAATCCATTTTCAGTGAGTGTATTACTAAGTACATAACCTGCCATTGCATAAGCTGTGCTGTCGATTTCCTGCTCATTGCACAGAAATGAATATATCTGTTCATATGACTGCCTTCCGTAGTAATCATCTGCATTAATGACAGCAAATGGGGCATCTACCTTTTGTCTGCAGGATAGGACAGCATGTCCTGTTCCCCAGGGCTTTACCCGGTCTTTTGGTGCCTCAAAGCCTTTGGGCAGATTACAGATTTCCTGATACACGTAGGATACTTCCATTTGATTTTTTAATCTGCTGCCTATACTTTGTTTAAAATCCTCCTCCATTTCCGGCTTTATTATGAAGATCACTCTTTTAAAACCGGCTCGTTTTGCATCATAGAGGGAGTAATCCATAAGTATTTCCCCGTGCATTCCCACCGGATCGATCTGTTTTAAGCTGCCGTAGCGACTGCCCATACCGGCTGCCATTACTACCAAAATAGGCTCCTTTTTCATATTTCTCCTTCCCTTTCTTTGGAACTCTGTACCTGCCATCGCCAGGAATCCTTGCACATTTTCTCGAGTCCCCATTTTGCTTTCCAACCAAGCTCCTTTTCTGCTTTCGAGGCATCTGCATAACAGCTTGCCACATCGCCGGGCCGTCTGTCAGCAATTTCAAATGGTACCTTTACTTTATTAGCCGCTTCAAATGCATGAATCGTCTCAAGCACGGAATATCCATTTCCTGTCCCAAGATTATAAACTTCAATTCCCTGCTGCACTTCAAGGTGCAGCAATGCGGCCAGATGTCCGGCAGCAAGATCTTCCACATGTATATAATCCCTCACCCCCGTACCATCCTTTGTCTGATAGTCATCTCCATAGACCTGCAGTTTTGGTAGCTTACCTATTGCCACCTGTGTGATGTAAGGAAATAAATTATTGGGGATTCCGTTTGGTTCTTCACCGATCCTTCCGCTCTCATGTGCTCCGACCGGATTAAAGTAGCGCAGCAGGGTGCACCTTTGCTTGGCATCGGCCTTACAATGATCCGTCAGGATACGTTCAATAAAAAGCTTTGTAGCACCATACGGATTCGTTGCCATAAGCGGAAAATCCTCTTTTACCGGAACGCTCTGCGGATTCCCGTATACGGTTGCCGATGAACTGAATATCAGCCTGGTGACATCATACCGTTCCATGCACTGCAAGAGATTAAGTGTCGATATCAGATTGTTCTGATAGTATAAAAGCGGAAGCCTGACCGATTCTCCCACGGCTTTCAGACCTGCAAAATGGATGACAGCATGGAAGTGATGTGCTTCAAAAATGCGATTTAATGCCTCCATGTCACATAAATCCGCCGAAAATGAAGTAACCTTATGCCCGCTGATATTTTCGATCTTGTTTATCGTTTCTTCCCTACTGTTGCTAAAGTTATCTACGATATAGACATCAAAACCCTTTTCCAGCAGCTGTATGCAGGTATGGCTCCCGATATATCCGGCTCCCCCTGTTACCAGTATTTTATTATTCTCCATGCTTTTTTCTCCTTGTTCATTCTGCTTTCTATCCTATAGGAAGAATGCTTTCATTTGGATAGCAAATCATCGTTTTGATTTGCACAAAAACAGAATATTGACCTGCACAAAAAAAGATGCCCTTCTTAATTAGGACATCTTCCTGTTTTCTTAATTCGCCATCAGCTGCAAAATGAAGCCTTTCAGCTTTTATTTTTTGACAGGATGGATTTGCTGTATTCTGAGGGTGTCATCCCTGTGAGTTTTTTGAACTGTCTCGAAAAATAATACAGCGAGGAATAACCAAGATATTCGGCCAGCTCAGTAAAATTGAGCCTGCCCTCTCGTATTATCTGTCTGGCATATTGTATCTTCATTCTAGAAAAGTTCTCAATGATTCCACTTCCTGTTTTTTCATGAAACAGCTTTTGCAGATGGGATCTCCCTGCCAGCATGGCATCGCTGATCACTTCCACTGTCAGCTGGTCTCTTACGTGCTCTTCAAAATAGCGAAGCGTTCTTGCATAAAGATCAATGTCACTTTCCTTTTGATACACAGTGGCAGCAATTCTGCTCTCTCCCTTATCGCTCTGCAGCATATCAAGCAGTAATAATTCCAGTGAGCTTTTAAGCAGCTGTTCGTAACCTGCAAAAACGGTTTCATCGTTTTTTACGGTAAGATGCTTTAATTCAGGATCATCCAGCGGAGAATCGAACAGCTGGTACGCTGTATCTATGATATCTGCAATGTAATTATGCTGCTTTTCTGTTACCTGGAGTACCTTGTCCTTAAAAAAATCCATGGCTGGCGAGGTACATTCAAAAGCGACCACGGATAAATTGGGCGCAACGATTCCATTCGCACTGACATTATGAAATTCCATCGGCTGATGAAAAATTATATCTCTTGTTCTTAAAAGTCTTTTTTTCGTATCAGCCATTACAAACACTTCGCCTTTATCGACATACAAAAATTCCCAAAAATCATGCGCTTCTCCGGAAAAATAATAATTGCTCGAGTACTCAAAGTAATGAACTGTCACAATACTATCCACCACGATCAATGGGTGCAGTCTTGTCTTCTCATAACCCAAACCGGATTTTTCAGAAATCATATAAAATCACCGCCTAACCTGTGGTTATTTCATCCTTCCTGGCTGCTGCAGGCCCTGTAGACCCTCTCACTACCAATTGCGGCGTATATTCGATTTTGTTTACCATAGGTGCCGGTATGCTGGATACATTGCCTTTATGTCCAAGATCTATCACCATATCAACTGCTGCCTTGCATCTGGCGCGCAGGTGATGTTCGATTGTCGTCAGTCCCGGTGTGGTGATGCTGGAAGAGAAAATGTTATCGAAGCCGCAGACCGAAAAATCTACTGGCACACGGTATCCGCCGCTCGTTAATTCATTCAGTATTCCCAGTGCTGTCATATCATTCACTCCGACCAATGCGGTCGCTGCACCTTTACGTTTCATGAAATTTGCCGTGACCTGTCTTCCAACGGAATACTCATAAGGCATGCCGTCATCCTGGCTGTCAGATTCCAAAAGTCCTTCTGCCATCAGTACGTCAACCCCGTCCTTGATTCCATGTGATTCAAACTGTCTTCTGATTCCCTCAAGGCGTTGTTCTCTGGCCAATGTGAGCTGATTTAATGGAGTGGAAACAAAGGCGCATTTACGATGCCCAAGCTGGTACAGGTGCTCCGCAAGCATAGCACCGGCATTCATGTTGCTAAGCTCAATGGAGCAGATGGATAGATCGTTCTGTTTTTCTCCGATGATCACCGTCGGAATAGAGTTCATGATCTGTTCAATGAAGCGTGGAAAGCTGGGCAGGAAAGTATAAATGATTCCTTCCACCTGACTGCTTAAGAAAGTATCCAGATAGAACTTTTCAAGATCCGGCTTACGAAAGGTATTGCAGACAATCACACGATAATCCAGTGTATCTGCATAATCCTCTATCACCTGAATCAATTCTGCATAGTACTGGTTTGTCAAGGTCGGTGTCAGGACCAAAAGCATCCTTGTGCTTGATTTTTTACGTGGTTTTTTCTTTTCGGGAACCCGATAATTCAACTGCTGTGCTGCTGCAAAGACCCTTTCCTTGGTCTCATTACTGAAGGCGATTTTATCACTGTTATTCAATATCAGGGAAACCGCTGCCTGCGAAACCCCGGCAAGCTTTGCCACATCCTGTGATGTGCTCTTTTTCATTGGTCCGACTCTCCTTATGTATTCACTGTTATCGTAAAAAGTATGCCGCTATTGTCAGTGTTTGCTGCTAATAATACATAATATTATTTGTCTGCTTATTTGTATCTCCTTCTTCCTTGTTTTCTTTAAAAACCGTCAGAATTCCTTTTAAATAAGCTATATAAGCAGCAAAAATTTCATTTTCTTTATTTTGACATATTATAAAACATAAGTCAAGCCTATAACTAATAATATTGCTAATTATAGCCTGTCAACCATTTATTATCCCTTTCCCCAGATTTTATAACACTTCAATCATCTGGGAACAAGTGAATACTTCCCTGGGCTTTAGAATTTTAAGAGCTGGTTTTTCCAAAAAACTGCCCTTAAAATCCATAGTATCAGGTAATCCATACCAGGGCTCCAGACATATGAAGGGAAGTTCCTGTTGAACTGACCATAATAAAAAGTAAGGAAACCCATGAAAGGTGACTCTGATTTCTCTGCCGGACTTGTTCTCGATAATACTTACATATTCCGACTGTAGACCTTCCAGCACATAGCTTTGTGTAAACATATCAGGCCGCACCGGAAGGATCTGTTCATCATTAAGCAGCCGTTTTGTCTCGCCTGTCAGCAGGCCGGCCTCCAGTAATTGATCTGCCGTCTCCTTTTTTTCAAATACAATGCTGTAGTCCTTCGCCGTCAGACTTGCATCAAAAGGGACCCGGTAGCCTGTATGAAATCCGATGGAGAAGGGCAGCTCTTCTGAGCCTGTATCCGTAACCTCAAAGGTGTAGTGCAGCTTTGCACCCTCCAGATAAAAGCATGTGTCCAGCTGAAACAAAAAAGGATATTGTCTCATAGTTTCCTCATTTTCAACAAGCCTGAATATAATTCTGTCCGTCTCCTGTAAAATGAGCGCATGTTCAAATTTTCTTGCAAAGCCATGCAGCTGCATACTATAGGTCTTGTCCTTGAGCCTGTATTCGGCATTTTTTAACCTGCCGCAGATAGGAAATAATATAGGAGATCTATCACTCCAGATTTTCTCATCCCCCTGCCATAAATGCTCCGTGTTCGATTTTTTATCAAAAAGTGACCACAATTCCGCACCAAGGCTATTGATCTCAACCTTAAGTTCACTATTTTCAATTGTATAAATCATATTCTGCCTTCTTTCCTTTTTTAAGAGTTATTTCCATGCGCTATTTTTACCCCCTCCTATTATAGTATGGTCAAGGATGTATTTCTTGTCATTTATTCCGGAATCATGATGTATTTTAATATTGTTTTTCCCTCCTATCTTTTATATGCTAACGGATAAATAACATTGTAAGGAGTACTCTATATGGATAAAAGTATTTTTTCCGGTATCATCGTTCCAATTGTATCACCATGCCTTGAGGATGACTCTCTGGATTATAATGCGCTTTTGGAAAATTTCAACCGGCTTATCAAAAGTCCTATCCAGGGCATGTATCTCTGCGGAGGAACAGGAGATGCCGGAAAACTTCGTATTGATGAACGCAAACAGATTGCTGAAAGTATCATACCAAGACTTCGCAGCTTAGGAAAATGCTCCATCGTGCATGTCGGGCAGACCACACAGCGGGATGCTGTCGCTCTTGCCCTGCATGCTAAGGAGCTGGGAGCAGATGCCGTGTCCTCCATTCCTCCCAGAGCGGGCTGGAATGAGATCATCAGTTATTATAAGGCGCTTACTGCAACAAAAATTCCTGTCATAGTATATTATATTCCCGGTCTGACAGGGGTTACGGCTGGTATTAAGGAGCTTCGCAGCTTACTCGATCTTGACGGTGTAATCGGAATCAAGGTCAGTGACTGGAATCTCTTTCTGCTTCATAATCTGGTGCGCGAATATCCGGACAAGATTGTATACAGCGGTCTGGATGAAATGCTGCCTTTAGGCCTGCTCTACGGAGCAGATGGTTCGATCGGAACCTGGCAGAATCTGCTTCCCGATATGTATGCAGCAGTTTACAAAGCGATCCGTGAAGGTCGTTATCCGGAAATCATACCGCTCCAGGAAGCCTTTACAGATTTTCTTGCCATTGGCTGGAATTACGGCATCCTAGATACCTTCGAGGAATTAATGCGTGCCAGAGGCTACGCTAGCCGGTGCTTCCGCCATCCTTCCACCTGGAATCCCGGAAAAGTAGAGGAAGCCTCCCTGAACAAGCTGCTGCTTATGCTGAGTGAGCTAGAAAAGATGGCCGCCTCATTGCTGTAGCAAACAGCTGCCTCCTCATAACAGACCATTTCTAGCTATCGTAAGCTGCGGCTGAGCATAACCATATTAGCCTTCCATAAAATAAATCCCTCATTTGAGCTATATCAGATGAGGGATTGTTTTATCACTATGAATTATTTAAACTTTATCTTTATCTCAAATAATTTTATCTTCTGACACATATTTTCTGAGGGTCCAGACAGGACCAAATAGCCTCATCCTCTCTTCCTGCCCCGTCATAGTACGCCTTGCTTGCTATTTTACCAAAGGGCAGTACTGTCATATCTTTCTGCTGCCAGAAAATTGTCTGATCAAATGGATAGGAATACAGGATCAGATTTATCAAATCCCGCATGTAATACATACGGATGACTGCATTTCCAATTGTTGCTATCATGACTTTTCCGGCATTTTCAAGCATAAGCCCAAGTCTGTTAAAGTCATGCTCGTGCTCATAATAAGCACCCGACTGTGTGGGCTTTGGCTGATAATCTGTCATCAGCCCCTCCTGAATCTTACCATCCCAACCCTTTATCTTCACCTTATGCGGTATCGTGTGCCGGTCAGGTACCTGTAATAGATACTCCCCAAAGTGATGGGAGGTCGAATTAATATAGGTGACGCCCGCCAATACAACTTTTGTATCCAGGGCAAGCATTTTTCCAAAAACACTTCTCATGTCAAACACCGGAAGCATCGGGTCGACTTCCGTCACAAAAGTCGCATTCCTGCCTATGGCTGAAAAGCTATGACGATAAGCAATACTGCGTTTTGCTCCCGGCATATGTCGTATGGCTTCACTGATTGCTCCCATTTCGGAGACATCATTCACGGGATCGATCAACGGCACCTCTTCGATTTCATGTGCAAAATTGAATGCCGGTGCTATCAGGGTCCCCTGTTCCTGTCCCAGCGCTTCATATAATGCTTTGGCAATCGTACTGCCACCACCGTCCACATATCCGAACGGGCGAAGTGCCGAATGAAGCAATACCGAATCTCCCGGTCGTATGTCTGCATTTTTAAACCCTTCCAGTGCATCCTGAAACGTTACATCCATCCTAGTTTTCCTCCAAACATATCATTTTTATCCTTTTAGAAAGCCTTATAAGAAAAGCGCCGGGTGAGTCCCTAGCGCCATCAGTACGAACAAATTTATTGTATTTCATTAAAAAGCAGCAGACAATATGAAAAACCTTCGTCGTTCGTATCTGAATGCTCGTTTTCTATAGCTGCTTTATTATCTATAGCCATTTTATTTTCTATAACGATCTTATTATCTATCACAGACTGCTTTTATTCTTTTCCTGTCTGTATGCCGTCGGTGACGAGCCGCAATGTTTTTTAAAGAACTGTGAAAGATTTCCTTCCGATGAAAAATTCATAATCGCTGTGATTTCAGGAATATTATACTCCGTATGCTCTAAAAGATGCTTGATATATTCAATTCTCATATCAATCAGCTTCTGCTTAAAGGTTTTTCCGTATTGTGCTTTAATAATTCGGTTCAGCTGTCCCGGACTGACGTGTATCAGCCAGCATAAATCCTCCATCGTAGCATTTGTGTTCTCCATTTGGTCAAAAAAGCAATCTATGACTGCCGCTCGGTGCACCAGACTGCTTTCCTCCATCGGAGATTTCAGGGTATTCATTGTCACCTTGCTGCTTTGCAGCAGCTCCTGCAGCAATACGGCCAGAATCCCAGACATGAATCCACCTAATACCATCGGCTGCGGCGTTTTTATTTCACGAAGCTCACCGATCAAAGCATTAAAAAGCTGCTGCAATCTTATATGATTTTGCACCGAAAACATACCCAGCTTTTTCAGGCAGGAAAATGCGGTGACTACCTCCTTTTGCAGATGGTCTAGTTCTCCTCTCTCATTATCCGGTACGAATTTAATGCTTAAGAATTCTTCTGTACCTTCAGGATTACGGGTATGATACCGGTTCGGAGCTATAAGGCATGCAAAATGATTGCCATAGGCGACTGCCTCCTCATCTGTGACAAGCTTGCCCTTTCCTTTCTCTATATAGAGCAGTTCATAAAACGAATGACTGTGCCTTTCTGTTACATTCAGTGATGCTTTTGATGTGAGCGTATGCGGGGTAACCGTACAAACTACGGGCTGCCCTCCAACTTCTGAACGAAAATGAATCACGTCGCTTCCTCCGAGTATTTCCCCCACTGTGCTTCCTCCACATGCAAATTCAATAAAAACTGATATGAAAATCGTGTTTGCGTTACATTTCCATGAATCTTTGCTCATTGTACCATATTTATGAAGACCAGCAAATATTTAATTTTCAATATGCTTTGAAAAAACTCTCCGCATCTGACAATGCAGTGCGGAGAGTACGTGTGAGGGGGTGTGGTTGTTTTATAGTCTTTTGCTGTTTATATCAACTGACTTGTTCTTACTGCTTCCTCAAGCTGAGAGGATTTTTTAACTCCTACAATTGCAGAAACAACAGCGGGTTGTTGTAATATCCAACGTATCGCATATTGTGTCATGCTGATGCCTTCCTGTCTGGCAGCAGTCTCGAAGCCTTCGATCTTATCCATCAGGTCATCTTCAAGTTCCCAGACCCAGCCAGCTTTTTCAGCCTTCCTGGAATCAGCCGGCAACGGGGCGTTCTTTTTGTATTTGCCGGTGAGCAATCCTCCCTGAAGAACCTGATACGGATTAACCGCTATCTGTTCTTTTTCGCACAGCGGCAGCAACTCCTGCAATGCCTCCTGTTTTAATAAGCTAAGCGGCGGCTGACAGATGACCGGTCGAATAAGGTGGTTTCGGTCTGCAACATCAAGCAGAGCTGACAGTTCTTTCGCATTATAATTGCTGATACCATAGCTTCTGATGAGACCTTCCCTGATCTTATCATTCAATGCCTGTACTATGTCAAGCAGGGGAGTCACCGGATCCGGTCTGTGCAGATAATAGATGTCCACATAATCTGTTCCAAGACGCGAGAGACTTCTTTTCAGATGCTTGTCGATAGCTGCCGGACTGGTGAATTCATCCTCCGGCGCATTGCCTACTTTCATACCCAGTTTTGTCGCAACAATAACTCGGCTTCTTGCGCCGACAATTCCTTTCCCAAGCAGCTCTTCACCGGCACCGCCGGAACTTCCCGGTTCCCTTTTATAGCCTTCGTACATGTTTGCTGTATCAAAGAAGTTTATTCCTAAATCGATTGCTTCATGAACCAGTCTGACGGCATCCGGCTCATTGACCGGGCTGCCAAAGGTCATCGTGCCCATGCAGATTGCCGAAACCTTAAAGTCTGTATTCGGGATCTTGTTATAAAGCATTTTTTACCCTCCTGTTATTTAACGGCATATTTATTGAATCCTATTTCCGATCAAGCCTTTTTCAGGTCAGCTATTGCGCTCTTTATAGAGTCCGCGATGGTTTCCAGGACTTCATCGCTCATGCCGCACCACATTGGTACACTAAAGCAGTTATCCCACCATTTATCTAGTACCGGGCAATCAAAGTCTCCATTTCCAAGCTTTTGAAAGAGCGGATAACGATACAGCGGATAGTATTGTACAATGCTGCGGATTCCGTATTTTTTTGTCAGCAGATCGAGCAGGTCATTGCGATTCTTGCCAAAAGCACTGCCATCAAAATGTTGTATATACTGATGACGTACATGACGGTATCCTTCAGGAATCTCATTGAATTCAACTTCACTTACATCCTTGAGCAGTTCGCGCAGCTTATCGTTCTGTCTTATGATCATATCTGTATTTTCTTTCAGTGACTTCAGCTGCTCACTTCCAAGTGCACATTGTGCTTCTCCTATGCAGAAGTTATTTGGCCAAAAGCCCTCTATATCCATATCTACATTACTCATAGCAGGCACCCAGTAACGTTCTCTTTCATAGTTGAAGGCACAGCAGCCATTATGACGTATCCCAGGTACCAGGGCAGCGTCAGCATCGGACTTAACAGTAAGCATACCGCCCTCTCCAAGCGTTGTCATGGTCTTTGCTCCGTGAAAGCTAAAGCATCCATAATCCCCAAAGGTACCGACATGCTGCCCGTTGATTCGTGCATCCAGCGCCTGTGCACAATCTTCTACCACACGAATATCATGCTTCTTTGCTATTGCCATGATTGCCGGCATATCACAAGGCATACCAAGGAGATGAACAACAACGATTGCTTTTGTTTTGCCTGTGATTTTTCTTTCTATGTCAGAAGGACTTACTGTCCATGTTTTTGGATCCATGTCTGCCCAGATCAGCTTTGCACCCTGTTTTCCAAAAGGTATGGCAGATGCGCAGAAGGTAAATGCAGGTACGATGACCTCATCCCCCGGTGCGATCCTACATAAGCTGGCTGCAAGACTTAATGCATTGGTAGCATTATCGACCGCAAAAGCGTGATTTGCCCCTGTATAATTTTTAAAATCCTCTTGAAATTGCAGCATTTTACTACTCTGTGTCTGTGCCTCACAATTTCTCATAACATCTACGACAGCTGCGATCTCAGCTTCTGTGTATGGATGCTGTCTTGCCGGAATTGAAACACGGTATCCTGCTATCTGTCCGCGGCCGGACGCATCACCTTTCAATACATTTGCCATTTCTAGGCTCCTTTCTCTTCTGTTACATCAAAACAGAATTCGTCAATTAAAGCGGACGATTACGCCGTTTTCACTATCTGATCATGCCTTGATGCCACATATTTGTGCCATCTTGCAAGACACATTATAAAGCTGCGTATTTCAAGAGACCATATGAAAAAGAAGCATGATATGTTTCCTCATGCTTCTTTTAAATGGCTTGATCATCCATGCAGTTTTCACCAAAGCCCTGTAAAATAAGGATTTCCTAAGCATTGTATGCGTGATTTCATATTTATTTGTAATTTTCTGCCTCTTGTTCTGCTGTTGATTTCTAAAAACGAACAGCCTATAATAAGGACGACAGAAAGGAGTACTGCTATGATATTTAACACACTGGAAAATCTTGAAAAATACTGTTCTCTGGACAAAAAGTATGTGGAGACAATCAAAAATTTTATATCTGCCTGTTCAGCAGATATTGCAGATGGAACCTATTTGCTGGATGGAGAGGAGGTTTACGCTAATGTAAGCAGTTATGCCACTTCACCAGGTAAAACCGATGAATTTGAATACCATCAAAAATACACAGACCTGCAGGTCCTGCTCTCTGGAGAAGAGTATATATACTTGTCTGATATATCGCGGCTTGAACCCTTTACACAGTATGACGATGGCAAAGATTTTGGATTACGAAAAGGAAAAGAGCAGACCTTTATAAATCTTATTCCCGGTACTTTTGCTCTGTTTTTCCCATGGGACGCACATCAGGTATGCAGAAGCGCCAAGGAAACCGTCACACAAAATAAAAAAATTGTTTTTAAGATTTTGACAAGACTTTTTTATTAAGTCAATCGTATTTATAATAAAACAGAGGGAGACACTTTTCTCCCTCTGTTCTTATCTTCTGATAAAGGATGCCAAGTCTTATCTTCTGCCTGTGGTTTCATTCTGCTCCTGTTATGGATATGAATTTGGCTTTGACATCGCTTTTCTTGCTCCGTTATTGATTGCTATTCAGTATTAATCTAAATACCTGTTCTGCCGTATCTGCCATATTTCTTTTTGCGTTTTCAGGCAACATTGCCTCATCCAGTGTCGTAACCGTACGTAAAACAGGAAAGTAAGCATCTATCCCATTTTCATTGCAGGCTCTGGCACTGCTGTCCACGCATCCGGCAAAGGCGATTACTTTTTTTTGATACTTTTTGGCAAGCTTTGCTACTCCGATCGGTGCTTTTCCCATTATCGTCTGCCCATCCAACCTGCCTTCCCCTGTAACAACAATATCTGCATCCATGACAAAGTCTCTTAGCTTTGTTTCCTCCAGAACAAGCGTTACACCTGGTTCCAGCACGGCATTCATAAAGGTCAGAAAAGCAAAGCCCATTCCTCCTGCTGCACCTGTCCCTTTATACTCCGGATCAGCCTTGCTGTATTTTTTTTGTGCTATAGCTGCATACTGCTGCATCCATTGATCCATATCCACTATCATGGCGGCTGTCGCGCCTTTTTGCGGTCCATAGACCGCACTGCAGCCGAATTCTCCATACAATGGATTGGTTACATCACAGGCAATATGAAATTCACATTCTTTTAATTCAGAAAGTACGTTATCCTCTCTTATCTCCACAAGTTTTGAAAGTCCGATTGCACCTCTTGCTATTTGATTTCCTTCCTTATCCAGAAAATCAAACCCGAGTGCCTGAAGCATACCGACACCGCCATCATTGGTCGCGCTTCCTCCAATTCCTATTACGAAACGCCTGCAGCCTTTCTGTATGGCATCCCTGATGGTTTCACCTACCCCATACGTAGTCGTATACAATGGATTCCTATCCTTTTCTGTCACCAGTGTAATTCCTGCTGCACCGGACATCTCAAGGATTGCTGTTTTTGTTTCATTGATCATTCCGTAGGAACAGTGTACCTTACTGCCAAGCGGTCCGGTAACCTCCGCCTGCAGAAACGTTCCTCCCATCCCTGCCACAAGTGCTTCTACAGTACCTTCTCCTCCATCTGCCAGCGGACGAATCCTTATATTTTCCTTCATGCTAACCCTTTGAATCCCCTGTGAAATCGCTTCTCCTGCTTCCAGGGATGAAAGACTCCCTTTAAAAGAATCAACTGCTATTACAATTTTCATTTGTGTCTCCATTCCTGCGCTTATCTTTGCGCATATCAAGTTTGAACGAGCGGTGACGCGCGAGGCACAAACTTACTTGTGAAAGAATTATCTACTTCTTTCACTCTTATCCCCCTATCCTTTTGCCTCTGATTTTCAGGTCATACCGGATGCATCTATAAACTATATATAGAACCAAAGTGACAGGTTGTCAAACAAAATGTTACATTAATTTCTGATTACAGCTTCCTCTTTATGCGGTGGATTATTACAAAAATCAGGATTCCTCCAATCGCGAAAAAGAAAATATAAGACTGAATCATTGGTACATAGTTGTACTTTTCGCCTACCCAGACCGAATAGAAATCTCCGTTCAGATACGTGGAAGGAAGTAGTTTTGCGATGATTTTCAGACCTTTTGGAAGCTGATCGGTCGTAATTCCCATCATACCGCTTAAGATCATCATACCAAAATAAATCAACATGGAGATCATATACGTCAGTCCGAACTTTTTAACAAGATTGGCAATCCCGTGCGCCATAATAAAAAGAATGGCGGCGAATACATAAATACATACAATATAAATCACTGCGCCGGAAGGCGTAGGTGCCGTCAGATCAAGCACATTAACACCAACGATAAAATAAACAAGAAATGCCAGTGTCATGTAGATAAATTCGGCAAGCAGACGATTTATTATAGTGTATTTTTCACTGAATCCAAAGAGCTGCATACGAAGCGGAATTTCTTTTTCAATGTCCTGTGAACAGGTGCTTGAATACCCCATCAGGATTGTTGCCAGCGGAATAACTGCACCGATTCCGAGGAAGATCGTGGTTATTACTTCGCTCAGATAGGAACTTTCCATCATCTCCGAAGAGACTGCTTTCGATATGATAATGGATAACAGAATCGGAAAACCAACGCCAAAGATATGTACAAACGGATTCCCGGCAACATTTCTAAGTTCATACACGATCATACCGATCGAAACTTTATTCTTACTTTTCTTCATGGTCTTTTCCTCCGGATGCCGCTTTGCTCTTCGCGTTGATAAACGTCATTTCAATGTCATTGTTGCTTCGTTTGTAATTCACATTATTCTTAATCAGTTTCTCGGTAATCTCTGTTTCGACTTCCTGTGTCTCACAGGCCAGTGCAATCAGATGCCCCGGAGCAGAAAGCATTTTATAAGCTGCTACAAGCTGCTGATTCTTCTCGTTATTCTCAATTACGATCAACGCCCGTCCACAATATTTTTTAAACAGCTCATCTTTATCCCCAAAGTCGACTACCTTTCCCTGATCAAGGATCAGAAGCTTGTTCGTCAGCTGTTCCAGCTCTTCGTAATAATGCGATACCACACAGAGACCGTTTTCTTTGTTTGCATACCACGATACGAGCTTTTCCACAAGCTTCTGGCGCGTCTCGAAATCGAGTCCCGAAGTTACTTCATCGTAAAAGGTAAGCGGTGCATCCTGCATCATCACAAGAATAATAGTAAAACGCTGTTTCTGCCCACCGGACAGGGTCTTGTATTTCTTATTCAGACAGGGTTCGAATTCAAAATACGCAATCAGTTCTTTTAGTTTCTCATTCTTCCTGATCTTTGTCTGAAGAATTGCTTCCATAATGTGTTTTACTGCCATGCTGTTCGTGTACTCATTGAACTGCATATGCACGGCCATATCAGTCGGTGCAATCGTACTTTCCACGGAACCAGTATAATGCGTGATGCCAAGAAGACTTTTGATTAAAGTCGTCTTTCCGGCACCGTTGGAACCAATGACACCAATCCGGTCCCCTGCTTCAATTCGAATGGGTGTCGTAATGTTTAGGGCTGTCGTTTTCCCGTAACGAACATTCATATTGTTAATCGTAAGTAACATATCTTCCACCTTCCTGCACATGCTTTTTGTGCATCCTAAAATGTATGCCGAGGATTACGCAGGTATACATTTTACTGGTTGAAATCTGACCTTGATTTTAACTTCTCCACCTTCCTGCACAAGTTCTTTGTGCATCCTAAAATGTATGCCGAGGATTACGCAGGTATACATTTTACTGGTTGAAATCTGACCTTGATTTCAACTTCTCCACCTTCCTGCACATGCTTTTTGTGCATGTAGTATTTATACCAGACTGGTATGAAGTCCGTATGAAGATTGTATGTGTCAAAAGAGAATCTTTGCCTTCACACCATCTTCAACATTACTGATTTCAACTCTTGCATTTATCCTTTTTGCATAATATGCCGTAATATATAATCCAAGTCCGTGACCGCCGGAACGGACCGTTCCGCTTTCCTGACCGCTCACAAAAGGTTCATAGATATCTTTCATCAGGGAGTCTTCTATGTGCGCTTTGCTGTTAACGATCTCAAACGCCTCTCTTGTCGTCGAGATCCTGATTTCGGCACCTTCTTTGCTGTGGTGAAAGGCATTGGAGATCAGGTTGTCTATTATTTTCAATAGCAAAGCAGCATCCGTTGTAACATAACAATCTACCGTATATTCTGTTATCAGTGTAAAATGGTGCTCCGCCGCCGTAACCTGATAATTTGCAAGCTGCCTGGCAGTCAGGACACTTAGGTCCGTCTCTTCAAGAGAAACATTCTCTTCCTGCCGGCTTAAAGACAGGATGTCATCGACGATCTTTCGCATGGAAAGCAGCTGCTTTTTAACTTCCGGCAGATAAACATTCGTATCCTGGTATTTACCGATCTGATTGATCATTCCATCCACCAGCAAAAGAGCAGCGGCAATCGGTGTTTTCAGCTGATGCGAAGAAGCACGCAGGAATACTTCTTTGCTTTGATTTTTCTCTTCCAGTTCCTCGTTCTTTTGTTCCATATCGTTGTAGCTTTTTGCCAGTTCACTGTATAATTCATTCAGGGTCTGCACTAGCATCGCGATTTCATCGTTGCCTTTTACATTCAGCCGGGCATTCTTAATCTCACCGCTTTGCTTGACGGCTTCCGTATGTTTTGCTAATCGAAGGATCGGATCGACGATCCCTTTGGAATAAAGTGAGGATACGATAAGCGCAAATAACACAATCACCGCAAGGAGCATAGGAAGTGACCGCACAACAATGGGAGTGATCTCATTCATCTGCGGTGTCATTGCCGGAAGATACGATACCACAAGGCGCTCTTTATTGTACGTTACAGCAACAAAATTAGAGTACTTGGTCTCACCGTCATCCACCCCAGCCATAAAAACGATCGTATCATCCGAAACAAAACGAAAATCCATCGTTTCATTTTCATAATCGAAAACGTTGTTACTCTCCGTTTGTGTTGTTATGTCAAATGGCAGATCATCAACAAGGATATTCTGGTCCAGCAGAGAATCCTTCCAGCTTTTCAGTTTGACCTCCAGTTCATCAAAAAAAGCATCTTCTTCAAAGTTTTTACTGTCCTCGAACAGCTCGGTCTTTTCTTTAATAAAACTCTTAATATCCTGAACAAGTGCCGTCATTTCATCGGTCGAAGGCTCAATTTCTATCTGAAACATTTTACCGGTCAGAATTATAGCTTCCTTGGAAAATGGTATATCAATCGTCATACAGGCGGGTGTCTTCACATTTACATCCTGATAGGAACCACTTGCAAGATACCCTTTTTGCTGTGCTAACACCGAATCATAATTTTCTTCTGTCACATAATCAACGTAAAGGGACGGCAGCATGAACACAAAGTATCCCAGAACAAGCAGGGTCAATATACCTGAAATAATTGCTGTATAGAGCAGATTTTTATGCGTCAGTTTCATGGGCTGTCCCTTCTTTATCGTATTGATAGCCTATTCCAATTACCGTGCGGATGCACGAAACAGGAAGCTTTTTCCGAAGATTTTTAATATGGGCATCTATGATCCTGTCATTGCCGATATAGTCTTCATTATATATGCGAAGTATCAGCTGTTCTCTGTTAAATACACGGGTCTGCTCTTTATACAGGGTCTGCAAAAGCAGATACTCACTAAGGGTAAGCGGCAATAATTCTCCGTTGTAATAAGCTCTGTAAGCCTCCTCTTCCAGCGTAAGTCCCTCTGTTGTTCGCAAGGGCTCCAAAAATCTGCTCTGACTGGTACGCCGCAGGATCGTCTCCATCCGTTTTAAAAGAATAATCGGAGAAACCGGCTTAATTACATAGTCGTCTGCATACCGGTTAAAAGCATCCACCTGTGTCTTTTCATCCTCCAGTGCCGTCAGCATGATCGTAGCCATCATCGGATAATTATTTTTTATATGACTTAATACCTCAAGACCGCTGCTGCCCGGCACCATGATATCAAGAACGGCAAGGTCAAAGGTATGCTGATCAAGCATTTGAATTGCCGTATCTCCATTATCCGTTTCGGTCACCTGATACCCTGAAATATTCATATATTCTTTTAGTACTTCCCGTATGGTCGGTTCATCTTCCAAAAACAGTACCTGAAACGATTGATTCTGCATTATCCTGCTCCCTGTATTTTCTATGTATGGATTTTTGTATTATTATAACATGTCGGTTTGAATTTCAGATGAAGATTGTCAATAATTTTCATCTCATTTTCCCGGTGCTACGATTATGCTTCGTAATCACCACGTTGTTCTGATACGAATCATAATCTTTATCCCCCGTAATGTAACAAAAAAGATGCTGTCGGCACAAATTCTGCACGAACAACATCCTTTCTATATTCCTGTTCAAATGATTCTGTACATATGATTCAACGGACCGGATCCTCGTCCGAGATCAAGCATGGAGCGTAAGGCTCCTGTCAGGTATTCTTTGGCATTCTGTATGCTGTCTTCCATAGAATCTCCTGCAGCCAGTCCGCAGGCAATGGCGGAAGAAAGTGTACAACCGGTTCCGTGTGTATTGGGATTATCAATACGTTCCGACAGGAACCATCGATTCTTTCCCTCTGCATGCAAAAGATCTGTAGCGTCACTGACCATGTGACCTCCTTTTACAAGAATAGCATTCGGTAGCCATGTTCCGATCTTTTCTGCTGCCTGTATCATATCATCCTTATTTTTGATCGCTAGCCCTGAAAGCACTTCAGCTTCCGGTATGTTCGGTGTTATGACCGATGCCAGCGGAAGCAGCTCATGCAGCAGGCTGTCGATTGCTTCGTCTGACAAAAGTTTTGAACCACTGGTCGCTACCATAACTGGATCTGCCACGATATTCACTGCTTTGTACTCTTTTAATTTTTCGGCAATGATATGAATGATCCTGCGATTCGATACCATACCGATTTTTACGGCATCCGGTACAATATCTGTAAAGATACTGTCTAACTGTTGACCGACAAAGGCAGGATCTGCTTCGAAAATACCCGAAACTCCCATGGTATTCTGCGCTGTAAGTGCCGTTATCGCACTCATGGCATACATTCCATGTGCTGTTATTGTCTTGATATCTGCCTGAATTCCAGCTCCGCCACTGCAGTCAGACCCTGCAATTGTAAGAATTTTCTTCATACTATAATATTATACCTTTCCTGCGTCGTCGATAAACGCATATCAAGTTTTTGTCATCCTGCTAACCAGCTGGTATAACTCCCTGCATTCATTCTCAATATCCTTCGCTGCGAAGATCGCTGATACCAGGGCAACTCCATCCACTCCGCAGGATGCAAGTTCCATGATATTCTTTTTACTAATCCCGCCTATGGCAACGATCGGTATATTGATACTCTGCGTGATCTGCTTATATACCTCGTGTGACAGTACTTTTGCATCCTCTTTTGTTGAGGTCGAGAATGCTGCTCCGACTCCAAGATAATCCGCTCCCTGCGCCTTTGCATCCTGTGCTTCTTCCAGGTTATGCGCTGTTACACCAAGAATCATGTCCTTGCCGATCATCTTTCTGACATCTCCTGCCTTCCTATCTTTCTGTCCGACATGAACACCATCCGCTTTACAGGCAATGGCAACCGACACATTATCATTTACTATGAACGGCACCTTATAGTTGTTGCACAACTTTCTTAACTGTACTGCCATCTGCATAAATTCATCTTCATTTGCCTTCTTTTCCCGAAGTTGGACACAGGTCACTCCACCTTTTAAAGCAGCTTCTACCTGCTCGTACAGGCTTTTTTCTCCGACCCAGGCGCTGTCAGTCACAGCGTACAACAATAACATATCCTTACAGTTTTTCATGGAATTCCATCTCTTTTCTATTGTTCGGTAAGCCTCAGGCTTCGCCGATCTCTGTACTATATCTGGCACCAAGTTCCAGTTCTTCCGGTACTATATTATACACAGCATCGATCATATAATTACGATACGACGCATTCCCGTCCTGCCCCTGCATTCTTCCTGCTGCAACTTCTCCGCACAATCCCATGGTACAGACAGCAGCAACGACTGCCTCAAAAATTGAATCCGGATTCGCCGAGATAAACGCAGTAATCAGTGAAGAAAGCATACAGCCGCTGCCTGTAACCTTACCCATCATCGGATGACCGTTTCGAATGCTGTACGCTCTTGACTTATTGACAACCAGATCAATTTCACCGGTAATTACAACCACGGCTCCGGTCATTCTTGCAAGACCTTTTGCTTTTGCAATGGTACTGTCAATATTCGATGCGGTTACTATGTCTGTCTGATCCGCATCCACGCCCCGCGTCGAGCCTGTTCCGGCTGCTAGCGTATTGATCTCGGAAGCATTCCCTCTTATGACCCGGAAAGACAATTCCCGCAGCAGCAAAAGTGCTGTCTTCGTTCGAAATTCCGAAGCTCCTGCTCCGACCGGATCAAGCAGTACGGGATGCATAAGCTCATTTGATTTCTTTCCGGCTGCCAGCATAGATGGGATCACATCCTTACGCAGGGTTCCAAGATTAATGGCAAGACCGGCACATTTCTCTGTGATCTCTGCCGTTTCCTCCGCAGAATCGGCCATGATCGGTGACGCACCGCAGGCTAGCAGGATGTTGGCACAGTCATTGGCTGTCACGTAATTGGTTATGTTATGAATGAGCGGATGATTCTTTCGAACATTTTCAAGATACTTTCCAAGCATACGATTCTCCTTTTCTGCTTCCGTGGTATGTTCTTCTTCGTATTTACTTCTGCGGTTATCAAGTCATCCCTTAGCCTTCTGATTCTTCTCAAGCGAAATTTATGCACGGTTGAACTTATGCCTTTCTTAGTTTTTTCCTGATAAACTCAACAGCATAGCATAACACCGCCGTGATCAGCATGACCGGTATCGTATTCCCAAGAGGTGTGTCGATCTGTAAGAATACACGATACAGGATGAATCCAATCAGCCAGATAACAAGGTTCGTAACATCCGCGACTTTTCCGGACACATCTTTCTTAAACAAAAAGTAATCGACGATCAGGATCGAGATCATCGGTGCAAAGACAGAGCCGATCAGGTACAGAAAATTCTCATACTGCGCCATCGGAACAAAGACAGCCAGTATCATTCCGACCACACAGATAACAATTGCCACCGGCTTTTCTTTCAGATGCTTTGATATACTGACAGCACTGACACCCGCAGAGTATACATCGAGAAAGGTCGTTGTTACCGTTGAGAAAACGATGATTAAAAGTGCTGCAACTCCAGGTCCTGCCTGCATCATAATCGCAGAGATCTCGCTCTCTCCGGTGAAAAGTGTGGCACCAAGTCCTATGGCATACATCCATGAACTTATAAAAAAGTATGTAATAGCACTGACTGCACTTACTTTTCCTGGTTTTCCGGAAGTCCTTGTGTAATCAGATATTAATGGCAGCCAGGAAAGCGGCATGGCAATTGATAATTCAATTGCCGCCCCAAAGCTAATCGTATCTTCGGACAGGACAGGTGATGTCTTATGAAATATAACAGTACTTAAGAAGACCGTAAGAAGAAACAAAGCTCCCATAGCCAGGATATTCAGTTTGCCAAGATTCTTGATCCCGATCAGTACCCAGAGAATGATCAATGCACCAATGACAAGGCACCAGATCCAGTCTTTTTGTGCCCCAAGAACTGCGCTTGCTGCACCGGCACCGCTGATGATCATGACAGCCGTCCAGCCGACAAGCTGCAGAACATTAAGCGACGAGAAAATCAAAGACCCTTTTTGCCCAAACGACATCTTCACTGTTTCCATTGCACTTTTCTTCGTCTTCGCGCCAATCAAGCCTGCGAAGTATAAGAGTGCACATCCGATCAGATGCCCGATTAGGATTGCTGCCATTCCTTTTGCAAAACCAAGTGGTGCAAATATTGTTCCTGTTAAAATCTCCGCTATGGATACCGCTGCTCCAAACCAGATCAAACCATGTGAAACTACTTCATTCTTCTTATCTTTCATTCCGTCCTTCTTTCCCGATGCCGGTCGTTTTGTTCAGCAATTGTTTTGTACTGTGTTCTGAACTATGTGCTGAACCACATACTGAACTATGTACCGAACTCTCTACCAACGCACCTGTCATTTAATGGACCCTTTTACTGCTGTAATCTGCTCTGTATAAATCGAAGTGTCCCTATTTTTTGAAGAGAAGAAACAAGAATACCAGAAAGGAACGAACCACCGCCGGTCGAAATCAGGAACGGAACGATGTAGGCATAGAATGCAATCTCACCGGATGCTTTTCCCATGAAAAGAACCGCAATCGGATAAGCACACAATCCGCCAAGAATCCCGGTTCCGAAAACTTCCGCAAGCAGGGTCGGCAGTATCTTCTTTGTCTTCCAGTATGTAAGTCCGCAAAGAAGGGCTCCAATCATACTCCCCGGAAATGCCATCAGGCTTCCGATTCCAAGCAAATTACGGATCAGACTTGCAACGAACGCAACTTCAACACCGTAAAATGGTCCAAGCAGAACCGCACAAAGTATGTTCACCATATGCTGTACCGGAGCACATTTACTTCCAAGCACCGGAAATGAGAATAAACTGCCTGCTACTGCTACCGCAGCAAGAACACCTGCAATCGCTAATTTCTGAATATTATTTTTTTTCATCCTTTGCCTCTATACTGCGACGATATTGGTGGGAGAGCGTAACGCTCAAGCTCTGGCGCAGCACAAATCCTGTCTGTTGAAAGCTTCCTTTCAACTTCTCCCTGTATGCACATCTTATGTGCTGATAAAAGCTAATGAGAAATCGACTTCTGAACAGCGCCGCTTCCTCAGACGAAGAGAAAACAATCTGCAGGAATGCATTCATTTTACTACTCCTCACTGATACGAAAGGCGTATCAATGTGAGACTGCATAGGAATACATATACCCCCGTGATCCGTACGGTTAATCCGTAAATCAACTCTCCTTATCTTTGCTACAGGGCAAAAAAATAAGAGACACCTGAGGATGTCTCCGAAAGAATTCGTTATGACTTCCTACGGCGGCATTATCCGCATCAGGTAAAAGGGTCGAAGTTTGATTACTTCCTCTCAGCCTGCTATAACAAGCTCCCCTGAGTTCAACAAAGTGTATCATATGTATTTGGATGTTGTCAAGCATGATTTCACGGCTTTCACCGATATCCTGTCCTCTTGCGTTATCCTGTCACAAAGAATCGGTGAGTTCACGTCATAACGGGCTGTATTTGCTTTCACTATCTCCCTTCCATGATTTGCATAGCAGTAAATGCATCCTGTCAGGCAGGTATCATAGGCTCCTGTCTCAATACTTTCCACGCAGCCGCATTCTGCCCTTTGATTTTTATCTTTATTAATTTTGAGCGGCGCGCCGATAATTTTTTCGATCAGAACTCTGTCAATGCAGCAGCCATGCGCAATACCGCAGGAAGACAGATCATGTTTTTCCGCACAGGTTTCAATCTCCATCTTGTTGTCTTTTGCAATCTCTGCCATGGCAGCGGCAAGTTCTAAGATCTCTTCCTTTGTCTGTTCCTTCCAGTTCACAGCATTCATATTCTTTTTTATCTTATCATACAGATCGACAAAGCTGATCACGACTTTTTTGCAGTACCCATTCAGGTTTTCTGCAATCGTACGAAATGCTTTGATGTGATATTCTTTCGTATACCGGTCTGTTATAAGGATCGGATCGTACCGCCAGATCACTTTTTCTTTGCCAATCGCATCGGAAAGCTTTTGAAAGATCGGGATCATCTCTTTTTCTTTATGCGGCAGAAATGGTTCGATATCCTTCCCATAACCGGTCAGTGTGAACTGAAAATAATAGGAATACCCGTTTAGCCGCGCAAGTTTTTCAAGCATAGGTTCCGGATTCTTGCTCCAGAACACAATGCAGTCAACCACATCCGGTGTAATCATAATTTTGCTGACCTGATGATAATTCATCGGATTTCGTACATAAAGGTACCCCTCTTTGATTCGATTCAGGAACCATTCACTGTAATAATGCGGGATATCGGTTCGCCTGCTTACACTGAGAATCATACTGATGACCTGCTTTCTTTTTTGTATTCCATCATTCTATCATACTTCCAAACATGATGCCACATTTTGGTGTCACTAACAATCAGACTGTTTTTTCAAACATGCAAAAAGACACTGGCTTGATACCACCCAGTGCCTTTTTTAATTTTTGATATATAAAATCCATTGTCTTATGTAAAAATTAATTTACTAGCTTCCATAGGAAAATACAACTCTCTCCGAGTTCCAGCTGTCCAGTATATATTCAAATTCTATCGTGACAGCATCTTTAGGAACCTCGAAGCAGATCGTGCCAACGGTCGATCCTCCCGATATCAGAATGGCGCTCAAGTCATTTACCATGCCATAACAGGCCTGACAATCTGCTCCATCCGCATATCCTTCAAAATCAAGACTGCTGATATATTTGTCTCCCAAAGAAGTATTTTCAAACTCGAACTCACAATAAACAAATTTGTTGCCCTCTGCAGGCTGTATATTCGGATTCTCACTGACAAACTCATCACAGTTCAGATACGAGATCTTCAGATCACCTGTCCCATAGACCTGTCCTACGCTGAGTGCACCTTCCGTGGCTTTGGTTACTGCAGCAGGTACATAACCAGAATCTGAAGTTCCTTCATATACAAAGGTCAGCTTTTCTCCAGCTGCCCAGTCGCATTGATAGGTAAGCTCTATATCTTTTGCTGCTTCCTGTACACTGTAGATCAGCGTACCAGTCGCATAACGTCCGGAAGAAAGACTGGCTGACAGGTCATCATCTGTAAAATACTGCTCTGCAGCAATTCCATCTGCATAACATGTGAAATCGCTGGACGAAATGAATTCATCCGCTTTTGAAATATTCTTACAAACCACCTTAAAAAATACAAGCTTATATCCATTCGCAACGGTACCAGTTACTTCTTCTGCTGCAACTTCTCCACTGGCAGAATACGCGAATTTAAGACCTTCCATGGTGGTACTGTCACCAACATGGACTGTTACAGCCTCACTTTCATCTGCACTATTGTCTGTGCCCTGATCTGCTGTCCCATCCTGCAAATCAGCTGTTTCTGACGATGCTTCGGTAACAGAAGGACTGTCTGTATTATCTGCTGCTTCTGAACCTGTCTCCTCTGTGCCTGAAGAATCTTCGCTCGTAGTACCTGAATCTGTCGATACCTCATCTGCGGTTACAGAATCCGTTGGTCTGACAGCAGAACCTCCTGGTGTGTCTGAACCTGTATTCTCTGCTTTTTCACTGCCTTTTTCTGAGCCGCCAGAATCCTGTCCCTCTCCCTGCTCTCCCACTTCCTGTGTAACAAAAAGCGTCGAGTCCTTTGACACAGTATCCGATGAAGTATTAGTACCACATCCTGCCACTGCTGCAGTTAATGTCATAAGAACAAAATAAAATAAAAAACATTTCGCTATTTTTCTCATAACAGCTATCCTCTCTCCTTGTTTTAAATTATCTGGAGCCTATTCCATTATTTCAGACCCAAGAAGAAAATACAGCCAGTCAGATGTATCTTTCATTTACATTTACCATATAAATAAACTCTGGTTTTAGTTCTTTTGTGCTTACAGTAAAGTCTTGTGCTCACTCATACCAATATCAAATAATCAACCTATTATATACTGATAAATGAACGAATTGCAAGACTTCGAACCGTCATTTGGATACCATATTTTCAGACGAAAATTGCTATTTTTTCAGCATATTTACCAGTAGCTCTGTAACCGCAGCGCTTGCCTGTGACAGCGGCACTTTTTCCATAATACTTTTATCTCTTGCGCATATCTCACAACAGTTTTCCTTCATATTTTTTGGACTGATTATGACCCGCAGCGGTGAACCAAGAAGGTCGGCGTCCGAGAACATAACACCTGCGCTGACCTGCCTGTCATCGTAGATAACTTCGACCCTGCTTTCGACCAGCTCCTCATAGATGCTGTCTGCACATTTTTTCACCTCGTCTATGTCTGCTCTGATTGCGCAAAGGTGAACCTGCCATGGAGCAATGGATATCGGCCAGATCGGCCCAAATTCATCATGGTGTGCTTCGCAGACTGAAGCCGCAAGCCTTCCGATACCAATCCCATAGCAGCCCATCAGCGGATACTGTTTATCTTTGTTATGATCGAGATATGTCATATGCATCGCCTTTGTATACTTGGTTCCAAGCTGAAATATATTGCCTACCTCTATCCCGCGGGAGAGCTTTATCGTCTTTTTTCCACATCCCGGACAGCAGTTGTTCTCCCTGATTTTTGCAAAATCATGATACTCTGCTGTGCTTACATCTCTTGTCATGTTAAGTCCTTTATAATGATAGTCGGTAAGGTTTCCTCCGCATATCAGGTTATCGGCATTTTTTAATGAATTGTCGAACAATACTGTATGATCCCCTTTAAGCTCTAACGGTCCGATAAAGCCTGCAATCAGCCCGCTGTTTTCTGTAAGCAGCGCTGTATGCAGCTCACAGCCAAGAAAGTTCTTCAGCTTTGTCTCATTGATTTCGAGGTCTCCCCTGACAAATACTACGACAAGGGAGTCATCTTCATTTCTCTGATATACAACTGCTTTGCAGCTTTTTTCCGGACTGCTGCCCAGAAAAAGACAGACCTCTTCAATGGTATGCATATTGGGTGTATGCGTAAGTTCTAGTTCCTTTATCTCTTCACTTCTGATATTTTCTATTATGCTTTCTGCAGCTTCCATGTTCGCTTTATAACCGCAGCTTTCGCAAAGTGCAAGGGTATCCTCTCCCACTTGTGTCAGCAGCATGAATTCATGCGAAAGCTTTCCGCCCATCATTCCGGAATCGGAAGCCACCGATATGACTTCTGGTATTCCTGCTTTTTTGAATATTCTTTCATAGGCATGAAGACATTTCTCATAATAATCTTCCAGATCCTTTTGACTAGTATGAAAGGAATAAGCATCCTTCATGGTAAATTCTCGAACCCTGATCAATCCGCCCCTTGGTCGTGCCTCATCCCGAAATTTTGTCTGTATCTGGTAGATCATAAAAGGATACTTCGTATAACCGGCTGCATACTCCTGAACAAGCTGCACTGCTGCTTCTTCATGCGTCATTCCCAGCACCAAGGTATTCTTTCCTCTGTCCGTAAAACGCACCAGTTCACTACCTATGCTCTCATATCTGCCTGATGCCTGCCAGAGTGAAGCTGGCATCACGACCGGGAACTGCACCTCCTGTCCGCCGATTCCATCCATCTCCTCCCGGATGATCTGTTCAATCTTTCTGGTAATCCTCTTTAACGGCAGCAGTGATGAGTAAATACCGCTGCCCACATATTTGATGTAGCCACCGCGGATCATCAACGCATGACTGTCTATTGAGCAATCACCCGGCCTTTCTTTGAACCTTTCCCCTACAAGATTTTCAAGCTTCATACCTTTGCTCCTTTCTTTTGCTGTTTTTTATATTGATGTGGCTGCTTTAGCAAACAAAAAACCCTAAGCATACTTTTGATATGCTTAGGGCGAACTTTTATTAGTCCGTGGTACCACCTAACTTTGGAATACTTCCACTCTCCTGGTACGCGGCAGCCAAATGCTTTATACCATCTCTCTGTAACGGGAGAACCCGGTGACACTTACTAAAAAGCTACGCTTTTGTTCGGTTAACTGCTCAAAGAGAGGTTGGGCATCTCTTCATTCAAGGCTCGCACCGACCGCCTCTTCTCTGAAAATCCAAAATGCTTACTGATTCTTATCATCGCTTTTATATTCAATTTTGAACAATGTAACATATTAAATTTGTTTTGTCAATAAATTCCTTCCTTAAATAATTATACCGCGATGTCAGTATTCAGCTTATAGATTTCAGCATTCAGCTTTTAGATGTCAGTCATTTGGGTTCATTTTACTTTTAGCATTTCATGTAACATTACCCAGCGGACTTGGAATTCTTCTATTCGGTTACGGTCTTTATAACGAACAGTAATCCTGCTCTTTGGCAACAGACCTTTTATCAATACGCTCAAACAGGATTTCTGTCTGAGGAAGAAGAACGCCCGCATTTACATACTGCTTCTTCCAGACAGCTTCAAGCCGCAGCCAGCTGCAGACCTTTTCTGAAGAAGCAGGAAGAAAAGGATACAGCAGAACTGCCAGGTTTGCTATGATCTGAACACAATTATACAGCGTGTCATGGCAATCCTCTTTATTCGCTGTTCTGGTGACCCAGGGCTGCCTGGCATCAAAATATCTGTTCGCAAAACGGATGAAATCAAAAATTCCATTGATCGCTTCTTTTAGATTTCCTGTTTCAATCCTCTTTCCTGTCTCATTAAAGAGCTGATCGAGCCTGCTTTCAATTTCAAAATCTATAAGTCCTTCTGGAATGATGTTCTCATTGTATCTGGCTATAAAGGCAAGTGTACGATTGACAAAGTTGCCATAAGCGCCAAGAAGCTCCCCATTGTGGCTGTTCACATATTCGTGCCAGGTAAAATCTGCATCCTTTTTCTCCGGCCCGTTGGCTAGAAGATAATACCTTATGGAATCGGCATCATACCTGTCAATCAGATCCTTGACCCAGACGGCGTAGTTCTGACTTGTGGAGATTTTTCTGCCTTCCAATGTAAGATATTCGCTGGAAATGATCTCATCCGGAAGATGCCAGCCCTGTTTGTTCGCCAGAAGAAGTGCCGGCAGTATTATGGTATGAAACGGTATATTATCCTTGCCATGAACATAGTAATGCTTTGCCTTTGGCCCCCATAGCCTCCTAAATTCATTTTCTCCCTGACCTTTTCTTTCAATAGCCGTTTTACTGGCAGACAGATATCCAAGTACATTCTCCGCCCAGATATAGATCTTTTTATTTCCAAAGCCTTCCTTTGGTACCTCGATCCCCCAGTCGAGGTCTCTTGTCAGTGCCCGGTCCTTCAGCCCTTCCTGAAGATAGCGGTTCGTAAATGCAACCGCGTTCCTTCGCCAGTTCTGATGCGTTCTCAAAAGCTCCTCTAATTCTTTCTGTAATCTGGACAAAGCAATATAAAGATGTGTAGCCTCCAAAAATATGACAGGACTTTTGCATACAGCACATGTGGGCTCTATGAGCGCTTCCGGTTCAAGTATATTTCCACAATAATCACACTGATCTCCTCTTGCAGGCTTTTTACAGGAGGGACATGCTCCGGTCACAAAACGGTCGGCCAGAGAAGTATTGCAGCTTTTGCAATAAGCCTGCGGTGCTCTTTTTTCATAAACATATTCACTTTTATATAGTGTCCTGTGAAACTCGCATACAAAATCTTTATGTTCCTTTGCGGATGTCTTTGTATAGACATCATAGCTAAAATGAAGCTTTTCAAAGCATCTTACAAATTCATCGTGGTACCTGTCGCTGATTTCCTGCGGAGATTTCTTTTCCTGTGCTGCCCGGATTGCTACCGGTGTTCCGTGACAGTCACTGCCTGATACATAGTACACCTCATCTCCTACTGCCCGGTGATATCTTGCGATCACATCACCCGGTAACAATGCTGCTATATGACCTAAATGCAGGGAGCCGTTGGCATATGGCCAGGCTCCTCCTATTAAGATTGCTCTCATCTAAAGCACCTTCTTTCTCTTGTGATAAATTAGGTTACCGCTCTGCTCATTTTTCATGATTCCAAGAAATATCTTCCTTCTGAATGTAACAATTAATATAAAAAAGCCCTCCTCTCTGAAAATTTCTTTTCAGGGACGAGAGCATGAGCTTCGTGTTACCACCCTAATTCACCTATACCTTGCGGTATAAGCCTTATCAGCTGCAGATGAGAGATGACTCATCGATAGCCTGTCACGATAACGGGTGAACCCGTCGCAGCCTTACCCTTATAGTTTGGTGCGCAGCTCCGAGACCATGTTCGATAATTTTTGACTTTCCTCATTTTCACCCAACTGAGGTCTCTGTAAAAGCGCCAATTACCTACTCTTCTCTTCTTTGCCTTTGATATTGATTTTCATCATTATAGATGGCTGGATTCAATTTGTCAAACTATTTTAATCAGCGATCCTGACTTCCTTACTAATTCTGCAATCATTCAGTTTATTCACCCAACAGCCGGTATGGACAGCTCAAAAAGCTCATCATCCAGCCTTATAATATAAGTATAAACCGGTTGAAAGTAGCCCTTCGTATCCGACCTGTACTCAATGCATTCATGTTCTATTGATATTACCGGTATATCCTTCTCTGTATAATCACGAAAATCATATTCTTGTACCCTCTGATAAGCAGCTTTTGCTGATATCACAACAAAATCCTTATAATAATCATAGCATTTGATATATCCCCGAATATATTTCATCTTGCCTTGATCATCTGGCTGGCAGGTGAGACTGCCATCATACATCTTATTGTCTGCAACGGCTTCCTTTACCGTAAAGGTATAGCTTCCATCCATCACATTCGTAAATACAGCACCATCCGGTATTACTATGCCATATAGCTGCAGCATCTCTTTTATGGTATCTTCTGTTGCATCTGTAACCGGATTATCTATAGCATCATCTTGCGTGCTGCTTTCATTATAAACAATTGTCCCCCCCAGATAGTCAATCCACAGCGAAGTATTGTTCATCCCACGATAAATGATGGTATCATCATAATAAATGGTACTTTCCTGATCGATGGTATCACCTGCAATCTCAAAAAAAGTATCTGCGATCTGCTTCGTCTCTTCCTGATTGTATTTTTTAACTTTATAAACCGGGCAGGTCAAGTCTTTTGATTCATCAATGCTGCCGTTTGATGTGTCCTGCTCGTTCACTGAATAAATTGCCGAGTCACTTTCCTCAATGCTCATGCATGTATCTGACAGGTTTCCAAGCTCCTGCATAGCATAGGAAACAAAAATAAAGGTAAGTGAACAGCAAAAAAGAATGAGGGGAAGCTGTAAAGCAATTGTATACCTACCGCTTATTTTCTCGTTCTTTTCATTTTTCTCCTTCCTTATATGCACAAAAAAACACCTGACTATGGCGTAAAACCCGTATCCTGTCATTGTTCCAATC
>QKDK01000141.1 GCA_003252135.1 Clostridia bacterium | reverse complement strand
GGAACGACCGTTCAAAATAAATTAACAAAAACCACGTTACAGAATTTTCTACTTTTGAGAAAAGATATAGGCATATTCCCATTCTGCACTTCCATCTTTTACAATATTGTCTTCCGAATAGCCAAGAATGAGATTCCCTTCCTCATTTATTCCCAGGACATTTAACAACTCCATATCCTCAATCTCAATACCAGTTATTACTTCAAAAAATACGCCTTCATCATCATCGCGAATTTTAAACTTGATTGCACCTTTGTAGTATGCTTTTCCTTCTCCCTGAACATCAACAATACTCCAATTATCCCAGCTTCCTGAACAGCTGTAGTCATCTACCGAGACATCTGGAAGATCAAAGCTCATTGTCCCCTTCAGATTTACTGCGTCAGCATGAATGTAGGCTGTTTCATCAACAAGTTTATTCTCATCAATGCTTTTTTCAATTTCTAGATAGCAAGCATCCGGTACTACCTCAAGCATACCATCATCAACAGAATAAGCACTTACCAGTACCCAGTTGCCAATAAATGCGTCTGGTTCAGCTTCATAGTTTATTGCAAGAGGACCTTCTGCTTCCGATACAATGACACCTGTACTATCTTCTGTGCTTTCTGCTGAATCAACATCCGGTGTTTCTGTTACAGTTGAAGTATCCTCTTCTTTCACCGTATCCGTTGTCTCGGCAGAATTGTTTATAACATTTGTTCCGTTATCTGAGGTTTCGCTTGTCGTATTTTCTGTTTCTGATGTTGCATTTGTATTCGCTGCATTATTTCCACATCCGGCTGCAAATACACTAACAACAATTATCAGAAGTAATAAAACCAGTATTGATTTGTTTCTTTTCATAAAATATCTCCTTTATACTAATAGCTTAAACCGAACCAGGCTGAATAAACATTTCCGTCTGTATCCATGTAAGCATAACTTCCAGATGGCGATGATGCCAATACATCTTCTGAAATGTATTGATCCTTGTCATAACCAGGAACATCATTCGGTGATACACAGATATCATAGGTAACTCCGTCCACATCGGTTTCTACAACCGCAATTACTTCATTGCATGAAACCATTGTTATCGGAAGTTTACCGGTTGGATTATAAGTACCTGTTATTACATCCATCTTTGCTGATACGGTTGTATCAAATGATCCAATCAGACCATCGCAGTAAGGTTCAAGGTTTGTTAATATCCATGGTGATGTGATATTGATAGAAGCAATTACAATACCACCATTAACATGAACACTGTCAGCAATCTTTGCAATCTTATCAACATCCTGCAATGTAGTTGCTTCTGCTGTTTCGCCAGTCTTTGTTGTATCTGTAGGATAATTCACTGCCGGAACTTCCAATCCATCAACCAAATCAAGCACATTCATGTAGGTATTAGAGTTTGATACTCCACCAGGTGCCACATCAAGGAATGCGATATCTGCATTTTCAGCATCATCAACAATCGTATAACCTGCTTCTTCAAATGCTGTCTGTATTGCAGCTACTGTATCCGGATTTTCTCCCTTATCTGTAAATGAAGCAATATAAACTGTTTTTGATACATCACTCAGAGGAAGAACGCTGTTATGGTTTTTCATAAGAACAACTGATTTCTGATTGAATTCAGTACCAATCGCTTCAATGTCAGATGCGAGGCTGTCCACCGCTGCAACACTTTCTTCAACATCTTTATATGGATTGTCGAACTGTCCCATATCAAACAATACTGTTAATGTATTAGAATTGGCTCTGTCAAGTGAGTCTTCTGTTAATAATCCCTGATCAATAGCATCCTGATATATTGTCCAGTCAATTGTTGTAAATGCATTGCCGATAATATCTGCACCGGCATTAATAATTGCTGCCGCACGTTCTGCATCTGTCATATCTTCCGCACCAAACGTAAGTCTTGTTAAAACACCGGAATCTGTATTAACAAAACCAGTAAATCCCATCGTGTCACGTAATAATGTTGTAAGAATGGTTGGGCTGTATGCATTTGCAATCACATCCGGAGTTAACTCAACGCCACGATAACTTTGACTTACACTGCCGTAGGTGCCATCTTCTGCCTGCATACTGTAGCCCGGCATAATACCAGCTACACCAGCATCAATAGCAGCCTGGAATCCTACCAACTGGTAATTTTCAAGTGATCCGGGTGTCTGATATACTCGCCATTCACCAATCAAGTTGTGTGATTCAAATCCGTTATAGGATGCTCCATCACCAGGAAAATGCTTCATGATCAATGCCACATCGCCATCCTGAACACCATCCGTGCCTGTCTGATATCCTGTTACCAATGCAGCAGCAATTCCAGCTGTAACATCTGGAACCTCAGAGTATGTTGTACTATTACGATTCCAGCGTGGATCGGTAATTAAATCAATCTGCGGTCCATACATACGGCTGATGCCTTTTGCGTCCCAAATCTGTCTGTCAATCTCTGCATAAGTCTCAACAAGACTATAATCACCGTCACCCATAACAGCAGCAGCCACACCTAAAGTTCCCGGTAAGCCTTCAACATTCTGAGGATTTGAAATAATGGTAAATGGTACTGTCGGTTCACTTTTCGCTACAGCTGCATATTCAGCAGTCATATTTACTGCATTCGTCCACAGTGCACCTGTTTCTGCATCCGTTGTTCCACGTACTACACCTGAGCGGCTTTCGTAGGTAAGAATTTCACCTGTGCTGTTGTAACGTGCCGGTTTTCCATCAGCGTCTACAATATCAGCAGGCATATTCAATGCATCTTCTGTAACTATCATTAATTTATCAAGCATTACATTACCACTTTCATCATAAACATCAGCAGCTGATGTTACAAGCGGTGTACAAGCAAGCTGATTTTCAAGCAATCCGATTCTCTGCTGTGTATTCATCTGAGCTAACAAATCAGCAACTCGGGTTTCTGTGTCTAAACGCCAGTCTTCATATACGTCCAACACTTGATTGTTATTGCTATCTTTGAAATATTTTCCATCCTCGTAAATGACGCCTACAAGTGTAACACCAATTGTTGGTCCGTCTTCGTTTTCATAAAAAACGGGTTCAAGATACTCTGTCGGTCCCTGAAGACTCGCATCAATGGTATAGGGTGCTGCTATATACTCAGCAGCAGCCTCGGTTGGTACCTCTGTTGGCTGATCAGTAACAGTCGCACTGGTTGTACCTGTATTATTTGATGTAACCGCTTCATTTGTTGAAACTGTATTATTGTTTTTTACATTTCCACCGCAAGCCCCTAATAACATCGACATAATGAGTATAAATGTCGTTATTACGATAGTCTTTTTTTTCCTCTTTCCCATAACTCACTCTTTCCTCCTTAGTTTTTGCTAACTGTACAGTTTCTTTCTTATGCATGCCCATACTATATCACAGTTATCCAAAAACAAAAAGGAGCGCCAAATTGTATAGATTACATGATTTTATCGTGAATTCAATACCCATTCGTGAGTTATTCTTTATTTGTCGTAAAGCATGTTTTACAATGTATAATCATCTGGTTTTGTCGTAAAAAAATAAGGCATATTTCATCAATCATGCCTTATTCTTATTTCCTGTTCTCATTGAAATGACCAGCTTAAATATATTATTATCCGCCTGAATTATAACTTCCCCTTCATGTTCTCTGGCAATGGCCCTGATAGAACGCAGTCCAAATCCATGCATGTTTTTCTCGATTTTATTGGTTACAGGAATTCCGTCCTGAAATTCAATGATATGCTCATAATAGTTTTCTATAACAACTACCAGTCTGTCTTCCCGCTTATTTGCCTTCAGGCTAATAAATACCTTTTCCCTCTGTTTAACATTTGTCATACTTTCAATGGCATTATCAAGTGCATTTCCAAATAACGAGTATATCTCCATGTCTGAAAGAAATGAAAACAAGGTTCCGTCAATCATGTAGGAAAACCGAATTTTATTGATAGAACATATAATATTCTTTTCAGTTAAAACCACATCAATATCTGGATTTCCTGTACTTATTACGGTATTATATTCATCAATTGAGTCTGAAAGACTATTGATGTACTGGTTCAGCTGATGTTCACCCTCTGCAGAACGTATCATTGCGATCTGGTGTTTTAGATCATGACATTTAACTCGCAATGACAGAATACCTTCACGACTAATCTCATAATATTTCTGTTTACTGGCAATAAAATTTTCCAATCCAGCATTTTCAATACGCAGCATATTTAGGAATGCGATCATTATCAGTAAAACAAAATTCATAATACTGTAGAGCAATGCAGTTAGAAAAAATACAACCTGATTTTCTCCTCTGTAAAAATACTGAAAGGTAAATTCCAGCAGCATCTGACAAAGTAAAATGCTAGCAAAGATCACAGACATCTTAAATTGAAAGACGATAGGCTGCTTCACAAAACGTTGAAATAATTTATACGCAACCAGTGTAAGACAAAAATAAAACAAATATGACATAGCGGATTGAAAAACACTTCCATTGCTCCACTCCACATCTTTACCGACTGGTATCGTCGATATTAATTTTATCGAGTTCCATGCCATACGGTAAACCGTCAGGGCGATCATGCTAAGGAACAATGTTACTTCCTTTGAGCTGTGATAACAAAATGAATAGCATAAAATAAAAAACATGCTCATGAACATTATGTAAAGACTGTATCCAAATGCAATATAAAAATTAGCAGCAATCCCTTCCTCTAATAAAAACCTCATGCTCCAGCTACAAGTACATAAAATCACAAAACTTATACAAATTCGAAGTAACCAATTTTTCCTGCGCTCTTCGCAATTCCAAAAAATAAGCTGTATAGAAAAAATTATTCCAGTTGAAATGCGCCAGTCTATCTCTCTTATCCACCAGTGTGACTCCATCATTTGCCTTCTCCTAAGTATAAAATAAATCTGTGTTCAATCTCTTTCTGACGTGATTTGGAAATCGGAATCCTAACATCATTCACTACTAAATAATCATTGTTTATACTTTTTATATGCCGCATATTTACCAGATATGACCGGTTACATTGTATGAATTGATTTTCATCCAGCTTCTCAATTACATCACTTAGTTTCCCTCTTACCTTGTATTCTTTCCCTTCTATGTGGTAAATCAGATCATGATTAAATATCTCAACAAATAAAATATTTTTTGTGGAAGTACTTACGATACCATCTTGTGTTTTTAATGCAAACGGAACATCAGCAGAAACATCTATTTTTTTAATTGCCTTATCTAGTACACGGTTCACTGAGAACTGATCAACTGGTTTTATAATAAAATCTGTAGCATCTACCTCGTACCCCCTGATGGCCATTTGCGCCATATGAGTCACAAAAATTATCTGGACCTCTTTGTTAATAATTCGTAAAAAACGAGCGGCATCCAGACCATCCATTTCTTTCATTCGAATATCAAAAAAAACAATGTTATACTGCTCCCGGCTTCGAACAAACTCAACGCCATCCGAGTATAAATGAATGACACATGCCTCATCTTTATCAGCAAAGTACTTTTCGACACATTTTTTCAGTTCCCTCATCTCTGATTCATCATCATCAACAATTGCAATTAATATCATGTCCGTTCCTCCGAAAGCTGTATTTGATCGTTTGAAAATGCTCAAATCATATAAAAACCACATTTGTCAGCTAAAATATTATATCATAATTTACACTTTCATTTACAGTTGTTTTTATTGAAACAGATATGCTTCATATCATTCCTTAATGTAATATAATTTCAGCAGTGTCATTGTGAAGAACCGCCGAAAAGCCTCCCGATTGGATTTTCCCGGGAAGCTGATCAGCGATTTTTTTCTCTGCATATACATATAATAAATGCTAAATTAACCTGACATATCAATTGTAAAACTTATTCCTGTAATTGAACTTTTTTCTTTCTGCCTGTTTTAACACCAGCTATATCCATTATCAGAGTCGCTGCACCAAGAATAGATAACAAAGCCAGAATGACCTGTGTAATTATTAATGCAGTTTTCCACCATGGCGTTACACTGACGACCATCGTGCCTGCGCTGATACCGTCCATACCTCTTGAATGCAGGACCGTAAATAAAATTCGATGTGCTGTTTCTCTCATTGCCTGAGCGACCTGTGCATTTTCTTTTACAGCACCGGGAGCATAGTCTGCGAATTCATATCCCAGATCCGTTGCTCCGCCAATTGTTACAGTACCGCTCGTACCAGGATAATTATCCGGAATATCATTTCCAGCCAGAACTTCATGTACTTTTGACATATAACTGCCATCGAACATATCCGTTACAACAAAGCCTGACATTCCAGCCTCTCCTCTCAGCCATAATGTCTGCAGGTTATACATGGCTCCTGACCAGACTGCTCCAATCCGGTTAAATGAACTCATTACACATTTTGCATCAGAATAAACAATCGGAAGTTCGAATGCACGGAGATAGATTTCACGCATTGCTTGTTCGTTACACCAGGTTCCGATACCTTGACGTTGTTCTTCCTGATCATTAAGCGCAAAATGCTTATTATATACATAGACACCCTTTGATTGAATTGCAGCAGTTTCAACGCTGGCGATCAGACCTGTCAGAATTCCGTCTTCTGAATAATACTCAAATGCTCGTCCTGAGTAAGGATTTCTGTGAATGTTCAGACCGGTTCCATAGAAACCCGAATACCCTGCCCACATGGCATCTTCACCAATCAGCTCTCCAACTTCTGCAACCAGTTTATCATTAAATGTTGCAGCAACTATACCGTTACATGGATAACAGGTTCCCGTTTCTTCCGAATCAGGATCATTTGTCTGGGTCGCATAACCATTGGGTCCCAGGCTATACTTTTGTGTAACACCACTCGGACCATTGTGATCGAGCGTTTCCGGTTTACCGATTTCTTCTATTGCAGCTGTCATACGAAGACCAACTGCAGACAATTCACTTAATTGGGCAAAGGTCAGCTGGTTAAGTAAATCATCCCACATCTCATCATCATAAGCAATCTCGTTGCCAGACTCATCTACCAGAAGGTCAATTAACTGGTAGGATGTTTCTGTTGAACCCATGATTGGCCACTGATCGTCATTCTCTGGTAAATCCGCATCATTCAGTACAGTATCTTCTGCTATGCTCTCCGTCATTGTTAGTTTTACATAATTCGTATTATATCCGTCATCATCCGGAGTCCATAACTTGGTAGTACCTTCCCAGTCATTTCGAGATATATACGTGACCTCGTTATCTCCACTGCCATCATAACGATTAATATCGGCATCGGCAAAAAGACTCGTAACGTCATTCCCGGTTCCATATGCTGCTGAATAGGTTACATTATCAAACACATAGTCTGTAGTAAAAGTAAGTGCTGCCTGTCCTTCCTCTGTCATCCCATCCTCTGTAGTTTTCCCTTTAGCAGTCAGAATATTATTCAAGGCATCGTGTGAATTTTCAGCTGCTGTCAGATAGTAGGTTCCTTCATCCAGAATATATACACCTGAATTATATGCATCATATGAAGTAAAAAAGTACTCCGGTACATTTACCGAGACTATCTCGCTGGCACCTGGTTCCAGTGTTTCCGTCTTTCCATATCCGACAAGTTCGACCGACGCTTTCTCGATTTGATTTTCTATGTCATATTCCGTATATGGTTTTTGGACATAAATCTGCACATTCTTCTTTCCTGCTGTATTCCCTGTATTCGTCACTTTTACCGAAACCATATATGCTGTATCTGTTCCATCACCGCTTTTCGAAACCTCCATATCTGACATCTCAAAGGTCGTATAGCTTAAACCATAGCCAAATGGATACTGAACCACATCTTCATAAACATAATCGCCCACTTTCGCTATTCCCAATACAGCATCTTCATAGCGGGTTTCAGTATAACGATAGCCCACATAAATTCCTTCCTGGTAAACAACATATGAATTATAAGCTCTTGTATTATCACCTAACTCATAGCTGTCAGAATCTTCATAGGTGTAGCTTCCGAAATTAGCCATTGTCGGATCTAGCATGTTATCTGTCCACCAGGTATCTGTTAATGAACCGGATGGATTTACCTTACCTGATATTATATCTGCAACGCCATATAGTCCAGTCTGACCCACCGAACCAATCCATAATGCCGCATCAATTCCATAGGCTTCATCTTCTATAAATGCTGCCGATATTGGGTTTGCACTGTTAATCAGAACAATGATGGAAGATATCTTTCCTTCATCTTTATATTCCTTCAAGCCTTCAAGTATTGCTATTTCATTTTTGTTCAATGTTAGATAATCGCCATTTAAACCGTCATCCTGATCTACGCTTTTTAAATCGTTAGCTTCACCACCGACACGTCCTACAACAAATATAGCGGCTTCGCCATTTCCAAAAGAGTCCACAGCATCTGATTTTTGAATCTGCTTCCAGGATGCCTCGTTGATGTTTCCTTCATCAAAATCTCTGCCCATTTCCGAATCGTAATACCACTCCAGTAATTCTGCATCTACAACATTGTATCCACTCTCTGTTAATACCTGCAGATAGGTTGGAGCATCCTCTGACGATACAGCACCGGAGCCGGTACCTCCATAAACCGCCGATATAGCCGTTGCTCCGAACAGTGATACATCTTGTCTGGTCAAGGGTAAAGTATTATTATCATTTTTCAGTAGAACAGCACCTTCACTCTCCACTTCACTTACCTTAGCTAGTCCTGCTGCTTTAAGTTCTGCTACTGAAGTAAATTCACTTTCGTAATAACGTTCATATGTGCTTTCTGCCTCATCGCCTCCGTTTGAATTAATTGTTTTTGATGTTGATATTCCCAGAAAAGAATTGATCTGTCCGGAAAACTCATTAGCAATTGAACTGGCAAAAACTACAAGTACAAGCAGTACTATCATAATATTGGTAAATATTTTTTTTCTTGTTCTTGTCTTAGATACCCTCATTAATAAATATCTCCTCTCTTTCACCATCATCATTCATGAATTCTGTGTCCATCAAAAGTTATAAATTCTCAAATGATAATAGTGCTATGTTACACCCATTTAAAATCGTTTTTAATGTTCGCTTTGTGTATCTTTCTATGCGGTGAAAGCTTTCACAGGTTCATACAAATTCTGCACCTATAATAATGCAGATACTACAATTATGCTGATAATCCTTATTCAGACAGATTACATATACCATTATATATATTTTTCTATATTAATAAAGTATGCATGTCTTTCGTATATTTTTCATTTTATGTCGTATGAGGGCTTTA
>QKDK01000367.1 GCA_003252135.1 Clostridia bacterium | reverse complement strand
CAGCGTCCGGATCTACCACGCAGACAATTCTTACCTGGGGTATTTATGCAGTAGCCATTATTGGTTTATTTTACTTTATGGCAATTCGTCCGCAGAAGAAGCAGCAGAAGAAGCAGCAGGAGCTTGTATCATCTCTTGAGACTGGTGACAGCATACTTACAACAAGCGGTTTCTATGGCGTTATTATTGATGTTATGGATGAGGTTATCATCGTTGAGTTCGGAAATAACAAAAACTGCCGTATTCCTATGAAGAAATCAGCAGTTGTTGAGATTGAAAAAGCAAAAAAGGATGAATAATCTGGTCGATCTGAACGAAACAGTTCGTGACTGATTTTAAAGCAGCAAAAGCTATATCAGCTTTGCTGCTTTCTTTTTTCAAGTTCTGTCAGTATTGACACAGGAACACGAAGTGAACCATACCCGGTTCCTATTTCAAGGTTCGGCTTATTGGAACCGTGAAAATCTGAGCCTCCTGAGATGGCAAGATGATAGCGGTTCGCCAGAGAATGCAGATAGCTCTCATCAAGACCGCTGTTACAGGAATACAAGGCTTCCAGTCCCTGAATGCCAAGATCGGCCAAATATTCGACCAGAATCTCTATCTCTGCGTTTGACAGCTTATAAAGCAGCGGGTGAGCAAGAACTGCCACACCGCCTGCTTTTTTAATTGCTTCAATGGCTGCAAAAGGTGATATGTAGGTACGTTCGACATAACAAGGACAGTCATACCCGATGTATTTTACAAAAGCCTCATTGTATGTGCTGGTATAACCGTTGTCAACCATGAAGCGCGCAAAGTGAGCACGTGTTACGGAAGCACAGTCTTCTCCCTGGCAGAGTTCATCCATATTGACGCTGATACCATACTGGGAGAGTCTTTCAGCCATCTTAAGATTACGCTCTTTTCGCTCAGTCAGGGAATCATTCAAAAGCTTTTGCAGGTCTTCATTATTCTCATCGATCATCAGACCGAGAATGTGTATATCACGGTCTTTATAAGCAGAAGAAATCTCAACACCGGAAATCACTCGCAAAGGTGTATTGCCAGCCGCATATTTTTCAGCAGCAATTCGGGCACTGGCAATGCCTGCAACCGTGTCATGATCAGTCAGTGCAATGGCAGCAAGATTTTTTTTATAAGAAAGCCTGACGACCTCATCCGGTGAAAGGCTTCCATCCGAGTAGTTGGAATGAACATGTAAATCAATGTATTGCATGATGCCCTCTTTTCTATGTACCTGATATTTATGATTTTGATCTGACAAGTCGTCACTGCAGGGTTATCCGGGTAATGGATTTATTTTCCGGCAACAAGATATTGTTAAGAAAAAATAAAAAAGCCGTTCATAAAACGGCTTTTCTGGTTCAATTATTCTGCGGAATCAGCAGACGGAGTTACAACAGCTTCTGCATCAGCGGCTTCCTTGGCTTTGGCCGCCTGGTCGGCAGCTATTTTCTGCAGTATCATATCGCGCATAAGACCTTCGGTATCAAAATCAGGATTCTCCAGCATATCGAGATAGGTACTTTCATCAAGCACGAACACCCTGCAAAGGTCATATTTGCCATTATCGATGGATGCGAACAGAAAAGTAAAACCAACATTGCGGGCTGTAATGCGTCCGCCGGCACTTACTGAAATGATATCAGTATCAAAACCGGAGTACTTGGCAGTTTCCACGGTATTCCACGGCTGAAGGATCGTTTTCAGCATAACCTGCTTATCTGCCATGATAAAAATAGTAGGCTGAACCAGTTTAACACTGATGGCTGGAAGTCCTACTGTAATGTCACAGGTAAGCAAAACGACCGATCTGCCGTCTTCCTTCACGTTTGCGGTAACTGTACAGGTTCCTACTGCATTGGCAGTGATCAGGCCATCCTGGTCAATAGAAGCAATATCCGTGTCATCAGACTTAAAGCTGATGGTCTGACCGTCACTGAGATTATATACCTTCAGTTCGAAGGTCTTGTCCTTCACCAGAGTTTTACTGCTGACATTCAGCTTGATATCAAGAGAGTCTGCATAGGCAACCACAGGCTGATGTATCAGTGAGATCATAAAAGCAAAAACCAGTGCAAGACTAAATAGTAATATTAAATTTTGGGAACCTTTGCGTTTCATACGATATCCTCCCAAATTTCACGTACATGTGTCACATCCTGAATGTATTGTATATATCAATTTTGTCAGAAAGGTGTCAAATACCAGTCAAAATCCAGATTTTCTGCGGGTTTATGCGGCTTGAGGAGAAGGGTTTGTATAAAATGAATGCTTGTTTTTTACCTGCAGATATCCTATAATATGGATACGAGATACACATTACTTACAACAGAGGTGCTGCATCTACAGACCAGGACAAAAAGGAGGAATGAGACATGCAGTATATTTTAATTGCAGATGACAATCCCGATATTACAGATGTACTGTCAGAATATGCAAAAAGAGAGGATCTGGAACCAGTCATAGCAAGTGATGGACTGGAAGCGATCCAGATGTTTCATAAATATAATCCGGTCGTTGTTCTTCTGGATGTTATGATGCCAAAAGAAGACGGTTATGAGGTCTGCAGGAAGATCCGGGCAAAATCAGAAACACCGGTCATTCTGATAACAGCAAGAGGTGAAGATTTTGAAAGAGTCATGGGACTGGATATCGGTGCCGACGACTATATTGTAAAACCATTCAGCCCGAATGAAGTCATGGCAAGAGTCCGTGCCGTTCTTCGAAGGATGACAAAAAAGACAGGAAATGTGAACAATGAGAACGTACTTACCATAGGTGAGCTGGTCATTAATCTTGAAGAGTATACCTTGTTCATCGGCAGCAGGAAGATGCAGCTTACAAAGAAAGAAATCGAGACCATGTGGACGCTTGCAAGCAATCCCAATAAAGTCTTCACCAGAGATAATCTGCTCGACAGTCTTTGGGGCTTTGACTATTACGGGGACACCAGAACGGTTGACTCCCATATCAAGCGTCTTCGTGCCAAGCTGGATTCTGTTGAACATCCTGGCTGGGGATTAAAGACCATCTGGGGCGTTGGATATAAATTTGATATTGAAGACAGCATATAAGCGAGGAAAGTAAATGGCAGAAAAAAAGACCAGGAGGATGCAGAGCAGAACATACAGCAGGCTTTTTCTGAAAGTCTTTGGTAATTATGCGGTGATGGTAATTTCCTTTGCTGTGGTTCTGGGTGTGACCTTTGTACGTCTCTATCAGAATACAAATCTTGAGAACAATGTGAATAACCTTGCAAGACAGGCACAGATCATAGCCAGAGAGCTTCAGGAATACAATGAATTTGGTGATTACAGAAATGGACGCACCTATCTGGACAGTCTGAGCAGCCTGGAAAGTATTGAAATCTGGGCAATAGATAATCCCATGGCGTCTGAGCCGCTGCCGAAATATTTTACTAATACAGACTTAAAGGACGTTGAACTGACTGATGAGCAGGATGAGATCATACGGAAGGCATATTCGGGCGACTCTACGAGCAAGACCTATTACAGCGATATCCATGGTTCAACTATAATGACTGTCGGTGTTCCGGTATATAACAGCAGTAAAGAGGTATGCGGAGCTGTTCTCCTGAATCTTGAATTGTCAAGCCTTGATAAAGGCATCAGCAATATACAGTCCCTGATTATTGTCAGTGCCGGACTTGCTATGCTGGTATCAGGAATTCTGGCCTTTTTGTTCACTAGGCGCATGACAGCACCGATATCTACCATGCGGTCTACTGCACTTAAGCTTGCCCACGGAAATTATGAGGTCAAAACAGGGATCGTCAGAAATGACGAAATAGGAGAACTGGCAAGGACGGTTGACTTTCTTGCTGATAAACTGCAGGAAAATGAAAAAGAACGAGAAAATCTGGAGCACATGAGAACCGACTTTTTTGCCAATGTATCGCATGAGCTTCGCACACCGATCACTGTGATCCGCGCCTATTCGGAGAGTCTTGTGGACGGGGTGATAACTGATGAAGCAAAGAAGTCTCAGTATTATCAGCGTATGCTGCATGAATGCAAAAGCATGGAGCGTCTTGTGGGAGATCTTCTGACCTTGTCTAAAATGCAGAATCCTGATTTCCTCATTGAGACAGAACCGGTAAACCTGATCCAGATCTTTGATGATATCGTCAGAAGTGCGGGAAAGATTGCAGAAGAGAAAGGCATAACGATACAGATCAAAAAGAATGATGATATCGCAATGATGCTCGGAGATTATGACAGACTGCGTCAGATGTTCATGGTCATACTGGATAATGCAATTAAATTCTCACATGAACAAGGAGAGGTCACGATCGAGATACGAAAGGGAGAGATGCTTGCCATATCGATCCGTGATAATGGTATTGGAATCAAAAAGGAAGACCTGCCTTATGTATTTGAGAAATTCTACAAATCAAATCTGAAACAGAATGTGCAGGGCTCCGGTCTTGGACTGGCCATTGCCAAGCAGATTGCCATAAAACATAACGGAAGTATCAGGGTCTTCAGTGAAGAAGGAAAAGGGACTGTTTTTATGTTCGGATTCAAAACGCTCCATGAGGCCTGAATCAGGATTGAAACATATTTTACTTGATATTTATCCCTTAATTTTGTATACTATAGGTAGGAAATAATCTTCCTGGGGTGTACGCCCTTCCTGTTATTTTGAACCTACAATTATTTTAAGGGATTCCTATATTTTTAAGTGAATGTCAAGCCATCTTTGAATGGAGGACAGAGACTTATTTGCGGTAACCCACCTAGCTCATGCTAGGAGTCAAAATACAGGAGACGGCACTTTGGGGCTTAAGAAAAAACACAGGGCAGCGTTTTCGCTGCCTTAAGTTTTATATAATATTACATAGGCTGATGCCATTGCCTGCCGGGTAAGACCTGATTGACAGACATCAGAACGGGGGCATTCAATGAAGTATGGATTTGTAAGAGCGGCAGCAGCAACACCAAAGGGAATAGTTGCAGACTGTGAGCATAACAGCAAAGAGATAATAGCACTGATCAGACAGGCACATGATACCAATGTCAGAATTCTGGTTTTTCCAGAGCTTGCACTGACCGGATATACCTGTTCTGATTTATTTTTTCAGGACACACTTTTAAAAGAAGCGATGTCCGGACTGATAAGAGTCGCAGAGGCTACAAAAGGGATGGATGTTCTTTGTTTTGTAGGACTGCCGTACCTTCACCTTGGCAAGCTGTATAATACAGCGGCAGCAGTTCAGAACGGAAGACTGCTTGGTATGGTGCCAAAGCTCAATATACCAAATTATTCGGAATTTTATGAAGCAAGACACTTTTCGCCGGGACCGGAAGAAGTGCAGTTTATAGAGATAAAGGGTGAAAGCATTCCCTTTGGAAGCAATCTGATCTTTCAGGCAGCAGAGATGGATGAACTTCAGGTCGCTGCAGAGATATGTGAGGATGTATGGGTCCCTCAGCCGCCAAGCGGCAGACATGCACAGGCTGGTGCCACGATCATAGTGAATCTGTCAGCCAGCAACGAGATAACTGGAAAAGACAGTTATCGCAGAGAACTGATACAGAACCAGTCAGCGAGGCTGGTAGCAGGTTATATCTATGCCAATGCAGGCGATGGGGAATCTACGACAGACCTGGTCTTTGCCGGGCATAACCTGATTGCTGAGAATGGAATTGTACTGGCTGAATCGGAACGTTTTAAAAACTCCATGATCAGTACAGATATTGACTTGTATAAATTAAGAAGTGAACGCAGGAGGATGACGACTTTTACAACGAGTGAATCAGCCCGGTATCACAAGGTAATATACAGTATGCCTTCAGTATCCGGAAATGATAAACTGCCGGTAGTACCGCTCATCCGATGGATCGACAGGTCACCTTTCGTGCCTAAAGCAGCATCAGAGCGGAAGAAGCGCTGCGATGAGATCATCTCTATTCAAGCTATGGGCTTGAAGAAAAGACTTGAACATACCAGATGTGAATCTGCTGTTGTTGGAATCTCAGGCGGACTGGATTCAACTCTTGCACTGTTAGTTACCAGAAAAGCATATGATATGCTGGGTTGGGATGCAAAAGGTATTATAGCAGTTACAATGCCATGTTTTGGAACAACAGACAGGACATATCAAAATGCAGTGACACTAGTCAGTGAGCTTGGTGCAACGCTGCGGGAGATACGGATCGAAGCAGCAGTAATGCAGCATTTCAAGGATATTTCCCATGACCCTTGTCTTCAAAATGTAGTATATGAGAATTCACAGGCCAGAGAACGTACACAGATTTTAATGGACATTGCGAATCAGACTAATGGGATGGTGGTCGGAACAGGAGATCTGTCCGAGCTTGCACTCGGATGGGCCACATACAATGGGGATCACATGTCAAATTATGCAGTCAATGCTTCTATCCCAAAGACACTGGTTCGTTACCTGGTCGCTGATTTTGCGGATGGTGCAGGAAGCAGCAGACTTTCACATGTACTTCTTGATATTCTGGATACACCGGTCAGTCCGGAGCTTCTGCCGCCCAAGGACGGAGAGATCGCACAGAAGACGGAAGATCTTGTCGGACCTTATGAACTTCATGATTTTATTTTATATTATGTCATGCGTTTTGGCTTTTTGCCCGAAAAGATATACTATCTGGCTTGTATTGCATTTTCGGATACCTATGAACCGGAAACAATTTATCACTGGATGATGGTTTTTATAAAGAGGTTTTTCTCACAGCAGTTTAAGCGCTCCTGCCTGCCTGACGGACCAAAGGTCGGTTCGGTGGCTTTGTCTCCGAGAGGAGATTTCCGTATGCCGAGCGATGCATCTGCTGATGCCTGGCTGAAAAATCTGGAACAGTGCAAAAAGGCTGAAGAAGAATAAAAAAGTCTATAGATGCCATTCTCGGGCGAAGCTTGGGGAATGGCATTTATCATAAAGGGAAGGGAGAATAATCATGCAGTTGCAGTTCATATTAGGCAGTTCCGGCTCGGGAAAATCCTATGAGCTGTCTGAATACATCATCAGAGAAGCAGGAAAAGAACCGATGCAGAACTTTCTGATACTTGTACCGGAGCAGTTCACGCTGCAGACACAGAAAGAGTATGTGATGCATCACCCGACCCACGGAATCATGAATATTGATGTTGCCAGTTTCTTACGGCTCGCACACCACGTATTTGCAGAAGTCGGGAAAACACCGCCTCTTGTTCTGGAAGATATGGGAAAGAGCCTGATCGTAAAAAAATTGCTCATGGAAAAAAAGAGTGAGCTGATGCAGTATGCACCCAATATTAATAAACAGGGATTTATTGATGAGATGAAATCGGTGATCTCCGAGTTCTATCAGTACAGCATTGATCAGGACCGGTTCGACAGGATGCTGGATGCTGCCAAAGACAGACCCGTGCTCCTGCGCAAGCTGCAGGACATCCACATCATTCAGAAAGCATTTTCAGATTTTCTTGAGGAACGCTTTATAACAACCGAAGAGATTCTGGATCTGCTGAGCTACGAAATAGAAAAATCAGAAAAAATAGCGAATTCCACAATCGTACTTGATGGTTTTACTGGTTTTACTCCTTCTCAATACGGCCTGCTCCAAAAACTTATGAAGCATTCAAGAAGAATGCTTGTTACAGTCACAATGGACAGAAGAGAAGCCTTTAGGATGCAGAAAGAACACCAGCTTTTTTATCTGAGCAGAAAAACGATCGAAACACTGACAGAGCTTGCAGGAGAAGTTGGCTGTGAGGTGGCAGATCCATGGCTGTTTCCTGTAAAGGAAGACAGAAACCATGGCAACAGACGTTTCGCAGACAGTGAGGCACTGGCTGCACTGGAAAAGAATATATACAGATATCCGATTATACCATATGAAAAAGAGACGGATGACATTAAAATTTTTGCGGCCAGGGATGCGGAAGATGAAATCAAACTGGCCGTGAGTCTGGTAAAACAGCTGATACGCGAAAAACAATGGCATTACAGGGACATAGCCATTGTTTGCGGTGATATCGGAATCTATGGAAGCCGGCTTCAAACGGTATTTGATGAAGCAAAAATTCCATGCTTTGTTGATGAAAAGAAGGGCATTATAGGAAATCCGATGTCGGAGTTGCTGCGATCGCTTCTCTCCATAGCCGAAGAAAATTATTCATATGAAGCGGTATTTCGATATATAAAATCAGGGCTTTCGGATATCACTCCAAAAGAAAGCGATCTGATGGAGGAGTATGTCATTGCAGCAGGCATCAGAGGCAGGAATAGGTGGGGAAAAGACTGGGAGGTTCGAAAGGACAGTATATATAAAATAGATATTGATGTGCTGAACAACCTGAGAAATAAAGTATTCAGTGCAGTCTCACCTGTTGCAGAGGTTTTATCACGCTCTGACACTACAGTAAAAGAACGAGTGACAATTCTTTATGATTTTTTTGAAAAATATAACATAGAGCAGAAAATGATTCAAAAGGCAGCGGAATTAGAAAGTGAAACAGAGCTGCTTTTAGTGAAGCATAAAGCACTGCTGATCAAAGAGTACGAGCAGGTATACCGTCTTATTATGGATATATTTGACCGCTGTTATGAACTGCTTTTTGATCAGGTGGTTTCTGTCAGGGAGTTCAGAGAGATCATGGAGACTGGTCTGAAGGAAGCAAAGGTGGGACTAATACCGCCTGGTGTTGACCAGATTGTGGTCGGTGATGTGGAGCGGACGCGTCTGATGGGGATCAGGGCACTGTTCTTTGTTGGCGTTAATGATGGATATGTGCCTAAAGCTTCGAACAGCGGCGGGCTGCTGACTGACATGGATAGAAGGGTATTTGCTGAACAAGGTATCGAATTATCACCTACCAGAAGGCAGAGCGCATACACAGGTGAATTCTATTTGTATCTGAATCTTACAAAACCTTCAAAAAAATTATATATGTTCTATAGCGAGTATAGCAATGATGGTAAAAAAATAAGACCATCTTCGCTGCTTGCAAGGATAGGTAAGCTTTTTCCAAAGCTTACGGTGCAGGATGACAGACGTGATATATATTATGATTCCATGATGGGGATAGATGAAGGTATTTCGGCACTCACAGACGCAGTGAGAGCATATCGGGATGAAAAGGAAGAAGCCCACTTCAGAGAGATGTATCTGGCAATTGCCCAGAGCGGAAAATATCCGTATCTTACGGCCAAACAGCTTGCCGACAATGCATTTTATAAGCCAGAGGAGCAGGAGCTTTCAAGAAAGATGGCGATTCGTCTCTACGGAGAACTGCTTCCTGGAAGCATTTCAAGGCTGGAGCAATATGCTGCATGTGCATATGCGCATTTTCTGCAGTACGGACTGCAGCTTTCAAAACGAAAGGAATATGAAATTCTGCTTCCTGATATAGGTACCATATTTCACAACGCACTGGATCTGTTCTCGAATAAACTCAAAAAAAGCGAGTACAGCTGGAAGACCATGACAGAACAGGTGAGAAGAGAGTTTGGCGATGAAAGCGTTCTGGAAGCAGTAACGGGCTATAAAGCTGAATTACTGACAAGCACAAGCCGCCGTGCATATCTGATCAACCGGATCAACCGTATTCTGCAAAGAGCTGTAAAAACCATACAGGAGCAGATATGCCAGGGCAGTTTTACACCGGCAGCCTATGAAAAGAACTTTGAATATGCTGACAGATATCTGGCTCTCAGAGGACGGATCGATCGTGTGGACACCATCAAAAAGGATGGAAAGCTGTATCTGTCAGTTATTGACTACAAATCAGGAAGCACCGTTTTTGATATGAACAAGCTGTATCACGGTCTGCAGCTGCAGCTTGGCGTTTATCTGAAAGAGGCGATCCGAATGATGGAGCAGACAGTAAAGGACGCCGAGCCTGTGCCTGCCGGAATCTTCTACTACAGGCTTGAAGATCCGATGGTATCAAAATCAGAGCATGCAGAACAAGACATTAGAAAAGAGCTTCGCATGAACGGACTGGTAAACCATGATGAGGGAATACTGCCTCTGCTGGATGAAGGCTTTGCAACAGAAGAAGGCGGCCTTGCGGCATCCCACCAGTCATTGGTGATTCCGGCAGAGACCAAAAGAGATGGAACCCTGACAGCCAGTTCCATGACTGCTAGCACACAGCAGTTCTCTGATGTCATGACATATCTGGATGAGATGATGCACCGGTTCGGAAGAGAAATCATGGATGGTAATGCTGCCATGAATCCAGTCAGATACAAAAATACAGTCACCTGCTCGTATTGTGATTTTTCTTCAATATGTTGCTTTGATGAAGTCAGAATGAAAAAGTGCAGGAATATAAAAAAGCTGTCGCAGGATGATATTTTGCGGATGATAGCTGACGAGACAAAACAAAAGGAGCAGTAGATTATGGCTGACAGACAATGGACAGCAGAACAGAAAAAAGCAATTGACCTGTCAGGCAGAAATCTGCTTGTATCGGCTGCGGCAGGTTCCGGAAAGACAGCAGTACTGGTCGAGCGGATTCTGATGCTTTTAACGAAAGGAAATCCTCCGCTTTGTATAGATGAGCTTCTTATCGTGACCTTTACCAATGCAGCTGCTGCGGAGATGAGAGAAAGGATAGGAGATGCTATTGAAAAGCAATTGCTGCTTGAACCGGAGAATGATCATCTCCAGAGGCAGCAGACCCTTTTGTCTACTGCCATGATCATGACGATCGACAGCTTCTGTATGAATGTTGTAAAGAATTATTTTTCTATGATAGACCTGGATCCTGCGTTCAGGCTGGGAGATGAAGTGGAGATGGAGCTGCTCCAGGCAGATGTACTGGAAGAAATGCTGGAGAAAAAGTATGAGGATGCTGATCCTGTATTCCTGCGTTTTGTAGAGTGCTATGGCGGCAGCAAATCAGATGCCGTACTGGAGACCATGATCAGACAGATGTTTAGAGCGAGTGAAAGTTATCCCTGGCCCTTGAGCTGGCTGGAGGAACAGGAAGCAGCGTACACGTTTGATTCAGTCACAGAACTTAAGGAATCAGAATGGATGAAGCAGCTGCTTTTTCATACAAAAGAACTGCTTGCAGGTATACTATTAAGAGCAGAATCAGCACTCATGCTGTGCAGAGAAACAGACGGTCCGGACAGCTATGAAAAAGCTGTGATTGATGATATAGAGCAAATAGAACAAATAGCACTACTTAAAGATTATGATGAGATATTTGATGCACTGCAGTCATTGAGTTTTACCAGGCTTAGCAGCAGAACAAAAGAAGGAACATCCGAGCAGAAAAAGGAAGCCGTGAAGGAACTTCGAAATGCTTACAAAAAAATCAGTAAAGAGATTCAGGATACCTATTTCTATCAAAGCTTCGATGAAAGTTTTCATGATCTTTTGGCAGCGAAGGAATTAATGCTTGAATTAATTTCCCTGACAAAGGAATTTCATATAAATTTTTCAAAAAAGAAAGAAGAGAGGAACCTTCTGGATTTTTCAGATATAGAGCATTATGCGCTTAAGATCCTAGTGAATAAAAAAGGAGAAAAGATAGAACCGACACAGGCTGCAGAGGCTTACAGAGAGCAGTTTGCACAGATCATGATTGATGAGTATCAGGATAGTAATCTTGTTCAGGAGACGATTCTGACCAGTATCTCCAGAGAAAAAGCGGGTTATCCGAATCTTTTTATGGTAGGGGATGTGAAGCAGAGCATTTACCGCTTCAGACTTGCAAGACCGGAACTTTTTATGGAAAAATATGAACGCTATTCTGATGAAGACAGTGCGTATCAGAAAATTGACCTGAGTCAGAATTTTCGGAGCAGAAAAGAAGTGCTCAATAGTGTGAATTATCTTTTTGAGTGGTTCATGAAGAAAGAGTTTGGAAGAATAGATTATGATGCAAAAGCTGCTCTTTATCCGGGACGGACATTTATCAGCCCGTTATCAGAGGACAAGGAAGAGCAGAAGGATGATAATGGGAGTGAGAATAAAAAAATATCAGTACAGGAGAATTATGACAGTGAGCTGATTCTGATCGCCAGAGAAGCAGAGGAAGATGGCGAGGATGAAGCCGAAGCAGTGACTGTGCAGGAGGATAGCGGTAATGCACTGACACCAAGGGAAATGGAAGCATACGCCATAGCTGACCGGATCAAACAGCTGACTGATAAAGAGCATGGACTTCTGATCGAAGGGAAAGAAGGGTTACGGCGTGCAGGATTTGGTGATATTACAATACTGCTGCGCAGCATGCAGGGCTGGTCAGAGACTTTCACAAGTATCTTATTAAGTGAAGGAATACCAACGATATCTGAGACCAGGACCGGTTTTTTTCAGACGATGGAGATACAGACTGTACTTAATTACCTGAGAATACTTGATAATCCAAGACAGGACATTCCGCTTGCGGCAGTTCTTTATTCTCCAATTGTACAGTTAAACAGTGAGGAGCTTGCAGCAATCAGAGACACAGATAAACCTTTGATGGATGCAGTCAGGGCATATGTATCAATTGAAGGATCCATGAGCAGATCGCAAGAGGAGCTTTCTCTGGCCGAAAAGCTGGATGCATTTTTAAAGCAGTACGATTATCTGCGCAGATGTGCAGTGCATGAACCGATCCATGAACTGCTCAGAACCTTATATGATACAACGCTATTTTTATTCAAGGTATCCCTGATGCCATTTGGAGACAGAAGACGTGCCAATCTGATTCTCCTGGTATCAAAAGCGAAAAGCTATGAGGAGACCAGCTACCATGGGGTGTTTCACTTTATACGTTATGTAGAACGGCTTCTGAATTATGAAATTGATTTTGGTGAAGCTGGAACTGCCGAGGATGGAAGCTTGTCGGTCAGGATCATGAGCGTACATAAAAGCAAGGGACTGGAGTTTCCTGTTGTTTTTGTGGCCGGGATGGGGAAGAAATTCAATACAAGAGACCTTGCGACTGCTGTTGTGATCCATCCGGAGCTTGGAATAGGGCCCGAATGTATTGATGAGATCAGGCGTACCAGGATTTCATCACTGCCAAAAGCGGTGATAAAGAAAGCACTTCTTAAAGAAAGCATTGCAGAAGAGCTGCGTGTTCTGTATGTAGCTCTGACACGGGCCAGGGAAAAGCTTATCATGACAGGTACGGTAAAACAGCCGCTGGAGACTGTGCTTTCCTGGTGCAATCAGGTGAAGACTGATGCAATGGATAATTATGCTCTCGAAAAGTCAACGAGCTTTCTTTCTGTCACGGGACCGGCTGCCTTCAGGGATGCTTATACTGTAAAACAGGAGATTGAAAATCATATACTTTCTGATACACCTATGGAAGCCGCAGCAGCTGCTGACGAAGGAATTGCAGCTCAAGGAAGAGAAAGGGTGATTTCTTTTCAGATCGTTCCAAAGGCGACTATGGAGCAGACGAATCTGAAGGTGCGGTTCGTTCAGTGTAAAAAACCTGCAGACATCGTGGAAGGAAAACGGGAAGACGCAGCGCTGAAGGAAAATCTTTATGAAAGATTACAGGCAGTGGCACCTGAAGACGGTTTTAAGCAGGATGAATTCATGGAATATAAGAAAAGACTGCAATTCGAGTATCCTTACCAGGCAGCAGCAAAGCTTCCCATGAAGGTCTCGGTGTCTGAATTAAAGCACAGAGCCATGGAAGAAGCCGGAGCGCTTGATGAAGCAGTGCAGATGTTTCCGACAGAAAAGGAAAGAACACTGCCAAAATTCAAAAGAATGGAGTACCAGCTGCAGATATCACCTGAAGATACGGTACATGCAATACAAAATGATGCAATGCAGGACAAGGTATCACAGAATGAGCCGATGCAGATTCAGCAGAATGAGCCGGATACAGGAGAAAAGAACCTGCTCCCTGGGAGTGAAAGAGGAACTCTCTATCACACGATCATGGAAAACCTTCCGTTTCAAATGATAGACAATACATTTGATTTATCTGCAGTCCTTGATATAATCGAAGCAAACGGCAAGATCACCAAGCAGCAAAGAGTATTCATAAAGGAAGATTTACTCACTTCTTTTTTTAGGAGCACTTTGTTTGAGCGAATGAAAGCAGCAGATGCAAAAAACATGCTGTTTCGTGAACAGCCCTTTGTGATCGGGGTGGAAGATCCTCATGCACCTGATGAATATCAGCTGATACAGGGCATCATAGACTGTTTTTTTGAAGAAGACGGTAAGCTTGTGCTTGTGGATTATAAGACTGACAGGATCAGGGAGCATGGAGAAGACATTCTGTTAAAGCGGTATCAGGTACAGATGGATTATTATGCCAGAGCCCTGGAACAATGTACCGGTAAAATTATTAAAGAAAAATTAATTTATTCCTTTGCACTTTCCAAAACGATCAAGTGTTGATATAGTACTTATTTATGAAGACATACTTCCATGGATGTAGTCAGATCAGAAAAGAGGTGTTTTGAAATGGAAGAAAATAAACGCAGCAGCATACTATTTATTTACAATCCATTTGCAGGAAAGGGGCGTATCAGGGCTAAACTTCCGGAAATTGTCGATGCATTTTCCAATGCCGGATATGAAGTGATCGTGTACCCGACAAAGGCAAAACTGGATGCAGCGGAGAAAGCATATCTGTATGCGAAGGAGCATTACTGTGACAGGATCGTCTGTGCAGGAGGTGACGGAACACTGGCAGAGGTCGCATCAGGCGTGCTAAGGAGCGGTAACAATATCCCATTGGGTTTTATATCCGCAGGAACTACCAACGATTTTGCTTCTAGTCTGCAGATACCGGATCAGATCGTAAAAGCAGCAGAGCTTGCTGTGACAGGAACGCCCCTTGCCAGTGATATAGCAGTGATCAACGGTCAGTCCTTTATTTACTCTGCGGCATTCGGTCTCTTTACAGATGTAACCTATGATACTTCGCAGATCGCAAAGAATGCCATCGGAAGATTGGCGTACTTCCTGAATGGGGCGGGCAAACTGATCAATGTGAAATCCTATCATTTGAAATTAACGGCTGACGGTGTTCAGATTGAGGATGATTTTATTGACGGACTGATCGTTAATTCCGATTCTGTCGGCGGCTTTAAGGGTATTACAGGAAAGGATGTAATATTTGATGACGGGTATTTTGAAATGATCTTTATAAAAATGCCGAAGAACCTGCTGGACCTGAATTCCATTATCAATTGCCTTTATACCGGTGAGCTGGAGAACAGTCCCAATATATATTATAAAAAAATAAAAGAGCTTACCATAGAGACAGACGGAGAACTGATCTGGACCTTTGACGGTGAATACGGCGGGGATATCAGAAAAGCGAAAATTGAGGTCTTAAAGCAGCGAATGACGTATATTACGGGCATTCACTGACCATGTTCTATTGACAGCACATCGGCATATTGATATGATGATATAATGAGAAACAGCAAGATAGAAAAAGGTCAGAAATCAGAAGAATACACGTTAGAATCGTTGAGAATGGATTGTGAACTGCAGAGCAAAAATAAAATACCGGAGGGGAAAATTATGTTATATATTGGTGTAGATCTGGGTACTTCGTCTGTTAAGCTCCTGCTTATGGATGATAAAGGTGATATAAAATCAGTTGTTACAAAGGAATATCCTTTGTATTTTCCTAATCCAGGCTGGTCTGAACAAAAACCCGAGGACTGGATGGAAAATCTGATCACAGGAATTCATGAGCTTTTACAGGGTCAGGATGCATCACTTGTGGAAGGCATCAGCTTTGGCGGACAGATGCACGGACTGGTCGTGCTTGATAAAAATGACAAGGTGCTTCGGCCGGCCATACTCTGGAATGATGGAAGAACGCAGGCGGAATGTGATTATCTGAACAACGTGATCGGGCGTGAAAAAGTATCCTCTTATACAGCCAATATGGCTCTTACTGGTTTTACGGCACCCAAGCTGCTCTGGATGAAAAAGCATGAACCAGAGCTTTTTGCCAGAATCGAAAAAATCATGCTGCCAAAGGATTATCTGGCGTACTGCCTGAGCGGTGTGCACTGTACTGATGTATCAGATGCTTCCGGGATGCTCCTTTTTGATGTAAAGAACCGCTGCTGGTCAGAAGAAATGATAGAAATCATCGGTATCAGAAAAGAACAGATGGCAAAAGTATATGAAAGTTATGAAGTTGTCGGCACGCTGACTAGTGGAATGGCAGAAACACTCGGACTTCCCTCTTCTGTGAAGATTATTGCAGGAGCAGGTGATAATGCAGCCGGTGCGGTCGGGACTGGAACGCTCGAGAACGGTATGTGCAGCTTATCGCTCGGCACATCAGGAACCATTTTCATAGCAACAGATGAGTTTGCAGTTGATGATAAAAATGCCATGCATTCTTTTGCCCATGCCAACGGAAAGTATCATTTCCTGGGCTGTATGCTGTCGGCAGCTTCTGCGAATAAATGGTGGATGGATGACATCGTTGGAACAAAGGAATATGCAAAAGAACAGGCTGATATTACTGAGCTTGGAGAAAATAATGTGTTCTTCCTGCCCTATCTGATGGGAGAGCGCACGCCTCATAACAATCCGCTGGCCAGAGCGACATTTATCGGCATGACGATGGATACGACCAGAGCTGAAATGACACAGGCAGTGTTGGAAGGTGTTACTTTTGCATTGCGTGATGCTATGGAGATCGCCAGAGGTTTTGGTGTAGAGATCAAAAGAGTCCGTCTGAACGGAGGCGGAGCGAAGAGCCCGCTATGGTGCAGCATGGTAGCCAATATCATGAATGTAAAAGTAGATAAGATCAACAGTGAAGAAGGACCGGGATACGGTGCAGCGATTCTTGCGGCTGTCGGATGCGGCAGATTTGCAAGCGTGGAAGATGCTGCAGCAAAGCTGATCCGTGTAGTCAGCACCACAGAACAAGACACTGAAACAGTTGCAAAATATGAGAAAAAATACCAGTACTTCAAGCGGCTGTATCCGACAATGAAACCGCTCTGGGATCTACAGGAAGGAAAGTAAAAGGTTATGCAGGCATACAGCGGATTTGCAAGAACATATGACAGATTCATGGACGAGATGCCATATGATGACTGGGCAGAGAATATAACCAAGCTGCTTCAGGAACGTGGGATACATCATGGTATTATTGCAGACCTTGGATGCGGAACCGGTGCTATGACTAGAAGACTTGCAGCGCATGGCTATGACATGATCGGAATAGACCTTTCGGAGGAAATGCTTGAAGTCGCAAGAATAAAAAGTGATGAGTCCATATTATATCTGCATCAGGATATGAGAGAATTTGAACTCTTTGGAACTGTTTCTGCCATTGTAAGTGTCTGCGACAGTCTGAATTATATTCTGGAGGAGGATGAGCTTTTTCAGGTATTCAGACTGGTGAATAACTACCTGGAAAAGGATGGGATATTTATTTTCGATCTGAATACAGAACATTATTACAAAGATGTGCTTGGATCTAATGTATTTGCCCAGAATCTTGATGACTGCAGCTATATCTGGGAGAATTACTATGACGAAGATGAAAAGATCAATGAATATGATATAACAATATATGAAAAAGAAGAGAATAGCGATCATTATGTACGTTTGGAAGAAACACATGTCGAAAGAGCGTTTGAAGCAGAGATCATCGAAGAGCTGCTGCAGAAAGCCGGTATGAAACTGCTTGGCAGGATTGATACAGAGACTGGAAAGCAGCCAGGTCCTGACTGTACACGTATGTATTTTATCGCGCAGGAAGGATTTCAAGGCGGAAAAAGATATGAATGATTATATAATCAGAGCGACCGCAGCTAATTCCATGATCAGGGCATTTGCTGCAACAACAAGAGAGATGACAGAGACTGCCAGAGCACTGCACAATACCAGTCCGGTGGCTACTGCTGCACTGGGACGCCTAATGACGGCCGGTGCAATGATGGGCAGCATGATGAAGGGGGAGAAGGACATTCTGACCCTTCAGATCAAAGGCGACGGACCGCTTGGCGGACTGATCGTTACGGCAGATTCTGCGGCAAATGTCAAAGGATATGTATATCATCCGGGAATCGTAAATGATCCGAACTACCTTGGCAAACTCGATGTTGGCGGCGCTATCGGATATGGGACACTGCAGGTAATCAAAGATATGGGACTTAAGGAGCCATATGCCGGAACAACGGATCTGATCACCGGAGAGATAGCAGAGGATCTGACCTATTATTTTGCGACCAGTGAGCAGGTACCTTCAAGCGTAGCGCTTGGCGTGCTGATGAACAGAAACAATACAGTAAGACAGGCAGGAGGCTTTATCCTGCAGATGATGCCTTTTGCAGATGATTCTCTTGTTACAGCACTGGAAGATAAACTGACAAAGGTCACATCTGTTACGCAGATGCTTGATGAAGGCATGACACCGGAGCAGATCCTTACCTTTCTGCTTGGCGATTTTGGCCTTGAAATCAACGAGAAGATCCCGACAAGATTTTACTGCAACTGCACGAAACAGCGTGTTGAAAAGGCACTGGCAGCAGTATCAAAGAAAGATCTTGCTGAAATGATCGAGGATGCAAAACCGATTGAGGTAAAATGCCATTTCTGCAATAAGAGCTATGAATTTTCAGCGGATGAATTGAAAAAACTGATGTAATCTGCAGGCTGACCAGATGCAGATTTTATGGATAATAGAAGGAGTGCTTCACCATGCCTGAAAAAATCGAAGAGATTTTGAAAGCAATTCATGTTTTATTCTCAAAATGCGACAGTTACAATAATTCTCCTGACAGGATCATACTGTCAAAAAGAGATATGTTCGATCTTCTGGAAAAACTGAACTATGCGGTTGTGGATGTTATGGATCAGTATGAAGCGACCACAAGGTCGAAAGAAAAAGCAAGGCTGCAGATGGAAAAGGCAGGACAGGATATTATTGCGGATGCCAGCTCAAAGGCAGAGGATGTTTATGCTGCTTCCATGCTATATACAGATGAAGCGCTGAATGATCTGTATGGAATCATTAAAGAATCCAGAGAAAAACTGAACGATGAATACAGAATCATGGAAGAAAAAATGAGCTATCAGATGCAGGTCATTGCAGAAAATCAGAAAGAGCTGATGATGCAGCTCAACGCTATGGCACAGGGTAAAAAGTATCTGGACATCATTGACGATTATAATACTGCATATATTCAGGAGAAAGATGATGAACTTGATGCAGAACAGATGACACTTGGAGATATTGAGACAGAATACATTTCTGATGAAGAACTTATGATTCTTAATAAAAAAGAAACACGCGCTGCGGCAGTGAAGAAAAAGGAAGAAAAACCGATCAGAAAGGTCGAATCTTCTGTGACAGAGCTGGTAGCACCGTTAGTTGAGCCGCTGGAAAAAGAAGAGATCAAACAGAAGATCGAAGTTAAAGTTCATACAGGCGGCGGAATTCCGGAGAACAGCATTTTCAATACAAAAGCTGCACCGATCACAAAGAAAGACAGAAAACGTCAGGAAAAAGAGGAACATGATCAGGCAGAGATCTACCAGGAGACAGATCCTGATCAGGTACCTGAACGAAAGGGTCAGGTCTATTCGGCAGATGATTTTAATCTTGATGCCGAATATGAACAATGGAAGGTGAACCAGCCAGAGGATGAGAAGTCTGAGCCGGCAAAAAACAAGTTCTTCGGATTCGGGAAGAAAAAATAGAGAGAATTTTTACGGATTGACATTTGTATATTTATGCGTTAGTATGAAGGTGCAATTAACAAAATAATTATCGTATGAAGAATCTGGGAGAGACTGATCTATCAGCGCCGAAGGGGAATGCGAAAACTCTCAGGCAAAAGGACCGGATTTGGACGATACTCTGGAAAGTGTTCATCACACCGAAGAAGCAACCTGTCATGGGACAGAGAATCTTTCAGGTAAAAATACAGAGGCACATTGATTTTATATCAATGTGCTTTTTTGATGCGCAAAAATGCACTCAGAAAAGCAGAAATCATCAATGCGCAGAGAACATGCGCAGGATTGGAGAGAGGTTGAGAAGATCGCTCAACCTGCAAATTTTGTACCTGCGAAATCCTCGGTACAAAATTAAAATTATGCGCAGAGAACGTGCGCAGGATTGGAGAGAGTATGGAGAAGAAGACCCCTTTGTATGAGAACCATGTGGCCTGGAAGGGAAAAATCGTACCGTTTGCAGGTTATCTGCTTCCGGTACAGTATGAGACCGGAGTTATCAAAGAACATATGGCTGTGAGGGAGGATTGCGGACTGTTTGATGTATCGCATATGGGAGAGGTCAGACTGACAGGGAAAGATGCACTGGTCAATATCCAGCATCTGGTGACGAATGACTGTTCTAAAATGGTGGCAGGACAGGCAAAGTACAGCCCGATGTGCAACGAAGAGGGCGGTGTTGTGGATGACCTGCTGGTGTACAAACTGGAGGAGGAATCCTATCTGATCGTTGTGAATGCTGCCAACAAAGAGAAAGATGTGAACTGGATGAAAGCTCACATAACGGGCGAGGCAGAGCTTTCTGATGTTTCTGAGGAATATGCACAGCTCGCACTGCAAGGACCAAAAGCAGAACAGATACTGGAAAAAATCTGTGATAAAAGCAAGATTCCGCAGAAATATTACACGTTTACAAACGAATGTGTTTTAACAGGCGGTATATCCTGTCTTGTTTCCAGAACGGGATATACGGGAGAAGATGGATTTGAACTTTACTGCAGTCCTGATTCGGTCGGCGCATTATGGGAACTGCTTTTAAAAGAGGGAAAGGAATTTGGATTGATCCCATGCGGCCTCGGAGCAAGAGATACGCTTCGTCTTGAAGCAGCCATGCCGTTATACGGACATGAAATGGATGACACCATAAGCCCGCTCGAAGCAGGACTTGCCTTTGCGGTCAAGCTTGCCAGACAGGAAGACTTTATCGGAAAAGAGGCTTTGCAAAAAAAGGGGGAGCCGTCTGTGACCCGCGTGGGACTTGAAGTTACCGGAAGGGGAATAATTCGGGAGCATTGCAGTATCATGGCGGATGGGAAAAAAATCGGTGAAAGCACATCCGGTACACATTGCCCATACCTTGGGAAAGCAGTAGCTATGGCACTGGTGCAAAAAGAATATGCTGTTTTAGGGACCGTAGTAGAAGCAGATATCAGAGGAAGGCTTGTAGAGGCGAAGGTCTGCAGCCTGCCGTTCTATAAAAGATCATTGGGATAAAATACCTTTTGCTCCAGCATCATAACGTAACATAAAGATAAAAAGCTAAAAAGCATCGATTTGCGCAGCAGCGCAGGAAAGAGAGGCAGATATGACAGATTTAAAATTTACAAGAACACATGAGTGGGTGAAATACACAGAGAACAAAAAAGCGAAAGTAGGGCTGACAGACTACGCACAGCAGCAGCTTGGCGACCTTGTATTTATCAATCTTCCGGAAGAAGGTGATGCTGTTACGGCAAAAGAGACATTTTGTGACGTGGAATCTGTAAAAGCAGTCTCAGATGTATATTCTCCGCTTTCCGGCACTATTTCCAGCGTGAATGAAGACCTGATGGATGCACCGGAGCTCATCAATGAAAAGCCGTATGAAGCCTGGATCGCCGAAATCGAAGACATTACTGATACAGCTGACTTTCTGACAGAAGAGGAATATGAAGCTTTCATCAAAACAAAAGCATGACCGGCAGCAGAACTTTTTGAAAGACAGGAACGGAGGATGTCATAATGGGAAGCTATATTCCAAATACAGAAAACGACAAAAAAGAAATGATGGACTTTCTTTGTATCTCATCGCCTGATGAATTATTCAAAGAAATTCCGGATGAGGTGCTTTTAAAGGGAGAACTTTTGATTCCTTCCGGAAAGTCAGAGATGGAAGTTAACATGATAATGAAAAAAACAGCGGCAAAGAATCATGTTTTCTCTACTATCCTGCGCGGAGCAGGAGCTTATTATCATTACATTCCTTCCATTGTGAAGAGCGTAATTTCCAAGGAGGAATTTGTTACTGCATATACGCCATATCAGGCAGAGATGAGTCAGGGACTTTTACAGGCGATTTTTGAATACCAGACAATGATCTGTGCGCTTACCGGAATGAAAGCATCTAATGCATCGGTTTATGACGGAGCTACAGCAGCAGCTGAAGCTGTTGCTATGTGCCGGGATAAAAAGCGCGGTAAAGTGCTGATATCGGAAGGCGTGCATCCGCAGGTCATTGAAGTAATCAGAACATATCTTACCGGTTTCGGAGATGAGATAGTTATGATTTCCTGTAAAAATGGGACAACAGATCTTAGGGCACTGAAAGAGGAGATGAATGATGAAGCAGCCTGTGTACTGATCCAGCAGCCTAATTTTTACGGGGCGATAGAGCCAGCAGAAGAGATCGGGGCAATTGTACATCAGACGAAGGCCGGGTTTATCATGCACTGCAACCCCATTTCGCTGGGACTGCTTAAGACACCGGGAGAATGCGGCGCCGACATCGCAGTCGGAGAAGGACAGCCTCTTGGTATGCCCCTGTCTTACGGCGGCCCTTATCTTGGGTTTATGGCTGCATCAGCAGAAATGATGCGGAAACTGCCGGGAAGAATTGTGGGGCAGACTACAGATACTGAAGGCAGACGTGCATATGTACTGACGCTTCAGGCAAGAGAACAGCATATCAGAAGAGAAAAGGCAGCGAGCAATATCTGCTCCAATCAGGCGTTGTGTGCGCTGACAGCTGCAGTATATATGAGTGTCATGGGGCCGGAGGGAATCAAGCAGGCAGCTTTGCACTGCATGTCTAATGCACATTATCTTGCAGACGAACTTTGCAGGCTCAAGAGCTTTGCAATGGAAAACAGCAGTGAGTTCTTCCATGAATTCACTACAGTCTGTGAAGATGCACCAACAGTACTCCAGGCCCTGGAAAAAGAGGATATCCTTGGCGGTCTTATGCTTGATGACAGAAGGATCCTATGGTGCGTGACAGAGATGACAGGGAAAGAAGAACTGGATCGTGCGGTAAAAATCATACAGAGACTGTACGATAAAAATCTGGAGGCATAAGGAGGAAATGTAAAGATGAAGCTGATATTTGAGACAGGACAGGAAGGCAGAAGATGCACTATATTGCCAAATCTGAGCGTTCCGGAATATATACTGGAGAATGATCTGCAAAGAAAGCAGGAACTTATGCTTCCCTGTGTGTCAGAGACCGAAGTATCCAGACACTATACGGCATTGTCCAATCGAGTGCATGGGGTCAATAACGGATTTTATCCGCTTGGTTCCTGTACGATGAAATATAATCCCAGGATAAATGATGAAGCAGCCGGACTTCCTGGATTTACCAACATACATCCTATGCAACCGGAGCATACCGCAGAAGGCTGCCTGGAGGTCCTGAAAGAAGCAGAAGAGCTGCTTTGCGAAATTACCGGAATGAATGCGATGACTTTTCAGCCTGCTGCAGGTGCTCATGGTGAATTCACCGGCCTTTTGCTGATGCATGCCTATCATACAAAGAGAAATGACAGTAAAAGGACCAGGATTCTGGTGCCGGACTCGGCACACGGAACAAATCCTGCCAGTGCTGCCATGGTAGGTTATACCATTGTGAATATACCATCCACAGAACATGGTTTAGTTGATCTTGAAGCGCTGAAAGCTGCCCTGACACCGGAAGTAGCGGGGCTGATGCTGACCAATCCGAATACACTCGGCCTTTTTGATAAGAATATACTGGAAATAACAAGACTGGTACATGAAGCAGGAGGATTGAATTATTATGACGGTGCTAATCTGAACGCCATTATAGGAAGAGCAAGACCGGGCGACATGGGCTTTGATATCGTCCATCTGAATCTGCACAAGACGTTTTCAACACCGCACGGCGGAGGCGGACCCGGAAGCGGTCCTGTCGGCTGCAAAGAGTTCCTGTCCGGGTATCTTCCGGGCCACAGGGTAAAGAGAGAAAACGGAAATCATTTTCAACTTCCATCTGATGAAAGTATAGGAAGAGTGAAAATGTTCGAGGGCAACTTTCTTGTTGTTGTCAGAGCACTGACATACCTGCTCACCATAGGAAAAGAAGGGGCAGCTGATATCTCAGGGACGGCTGTTCTGAATGCAAATTATATGATGAAAAAGCTGGCAGATACCTTTACTGTTGCTTATCCGGGAATCTGCATGCATGAATTTGTTCTGTCTCTGGAAAATGTGAAAGAGGAACATCATGTGTCAGCACTTGATTTTGCCAAAGCTATGCAGGATTATGGCATGCACCCGCCGACCATGTATTTTCCTATGATCGTTCATGAAGCGCTTATGCTTGAACCTACTGAAACAGAGTCAAAGGAAACCATTGATTATGCAGTTTTGGTAATGAAGGAGCTTTATACTGCAGCAGAAAAAGATCCGCAGAAGCTGAAAGATGCACCGTTTTCACAACCTGTTCGCCGGCTGGATGAAGTAGCAGCAGCAAGAAAGCCTGTTCTGACATATGATTTTACACAGGTCTGAAGCATCAGCCGGAAAGGAGCACGATGGAAGTACATTATAAGTTAGCTGTCATAGGTGCAGGTCCGGGTGGTTACGAAGCAGCGCTCCGGGCTGCAGAACTGGGCTGTACAACAGTATTGGTGGAAGCTGGGGAGCTTGGAGGAACCTGCCTGAACAGAGGCTGCATTCCGACAAAATCGCTGCTCCACAGCGCCCTGATTTATCAGGAAGTCAGGCAGGCTGGGGAATACGGAATCGATAATACGCTGCGTGGTATTAATCTGGAACGTATATATGAGAAAAAGGAGCAGGCTGTCGAGACTTTGAAAAAAGGTATAGAAAGCATGCTTTTGAAAGAAAAGGTGACAATAATCAAAGGGAGAGCCAGGGATGTCAGAGAAGGGTCGTTCGTCGTTGAAACTTCAGAAGGCGAGGTCACTGTTACAGCAGAGCATATCCTGCTGGCGACCGGATCACAGCCTTTGAAGCTGCCGATAGAAGGAGCAGAGCTTAAAGGGGTGATAACAAGCGATGAAATACTGGAAGCTCCTTTGCATTTTACAAAGCTTGTCATCATTGGCGGCGGTGTGATCGGAACAGAATTTGCAGGACTGTTCAATGCGCTCGGCTGTGAGGTAACGATACTGGAGGCAGCAGGAAGAATTCTGTCACTTCTTGACAGAGAACTTTCACAGGGAATGACTGCATCCATGAAGAAAAAAGGAATAAACATCAGAACCGGGGTCACGGTGAAAAAAATTGAAAAACAGATGAAGGGCTTGCTGGTCGTTTATGAAGATAAGAGCGAACTGCTGTCTGAGACAGCTGATACCGTGCTGCTTGCAGTTGGAAGAAAAGCGAATACAAAAGGACTTTTTGCTCCCGTGGAGGTAGAGGTAACGAATAAAGGCAGGATCTGTGTAAATGATAAATTTGAAACACTTCTGCCTCATGTCTATGCCATCGGTGACGTGGTATGGTTCAATAACGGACAGAATGCCCCGCAGCTTGCCCATACGGCGGCTGCGCAGGGAATTGCTGTTGTGGAAGCAATATGCGGACAGGAGATAACCTCAGATCTTACCGTCATACCTTCCTGCGTGTACACTGATCCTGAAATTGCATCCGTTGGAATGTCAAAGGAAGAAATCGAGGCTGCTGCTCTGGAAACTGTGACAGGAAAATATTTAATGCTTGCCAATGGGAAAACAGTGCTGTCTGGGGGAGAACGCGGTTTCATCAAGCTGATATTTGAGAAAAAAACAAAAAAACTGCTTGCTGCACAGCTCATGTGTGAGCGTGCGACCGATATGATTGGAGAACTGACCAGTGCTATAGTGAATGAAATGACATGGGAGCAGCTCGTTAAAGGTGTAAGACCGCATCCGACGTTTAACGAGGGCATTAAGGAAGCGGCTAAAAATGCACATTTTTAATTATTTTTCATGAATAATATTCAGAAAACTTCGGAAAACAACTTGTAACTGTGTCAATTCAATGGTATAATAGTCCTAGTTTTTCGCCGATGCAATTTTGCTTTAGGGAAATGGGGGTATTTGCCTTGAGTGTTACAGGTATTGGACAATATACAGGATCTGGAAAGTATACTTTTGAGGATTTGTTTGATCTGCAGGAGATACAGGATCTACAGGACTCCGTGTCATCAGCGCTTGAAATCGGCATGGTCATTACAAGGCCGGATGGAACGCCGATCACAAGGGAGAGTCACTTCTGCAGATTCTGCAGTGAGGTGGTCAGAACATCTGAAAAAGGGAAACAGAACTGCATGTATTCGGATTCGGTTCTTGGAAGGCCCAATAAAGATGGACCTATTATTGCGCAATGTCTTTCGGCAGGATTGCTGGATGCCGGAGCAAGCATCATGGTGGGGAACACACATATCGCCAGCTGGCTGATGGGACAGGTACTGCCTGATGAACAGATGAAGACAGAAGACCAGAATCGAATAAGAGCAGCTGAGCTTGGAATTGATCCTGATCTTTACTGCCTTGAAATTAAAAAAGTTCCGCGTATGTCGAGAGATCACTTTGAAAAGATTGCCAATCTGGTTTTTATACTTTCCAAACAGCTTTCTGAGAAAGGCTGGAAGAATCATCTTTTAAAAGAAGAACTTGCTTTTCGTAATGAGCTGGAACAGCAGCTTCTGCATAATAGTATGCATGATCAGCTTACCAATCTGTATAACAGAATGTATTTCGAAACCAAATGCACAGAGCTTGAACTTGGTAAAGGGTCTTTGTTATCTGTCATTGTTGGAGATGTTAATTTTCTGAAGTTCACCAATGATATTTTTGGACATGCACAGGGAGACTTTCTTTTACAGACGATTGGAAGGATTCTGACGGAAGAAGCTGAGCAGCATTATATTATCTGCAGATGCGGAGGAGATGAATTTACGATCCTTTTGCCAGGCACAGGAGCAGAAAAAGCTGAGGATTATTGTACAAGGATCAGTCAGCGCTGCAGTCAGATCGGTGACACCATCCTGCCGCCTTCTATTTCACTGGGTACAGCAACAAGAACAAGAAATCAGATGCCGATCGCTGCTGCCATCAAACAGGCTGAAGAGAAAATGTATCTTGAAAAGCACAAGATAAGGGCAGGCAATAACAGCCTGCATGTCATCAGAAAAGCACTGTATGACACGAATTATATCAACAGGAAAGATTGTGAGACAGGCCAGGAACTGGCCCATAAATTTGCGGCTTTTTTATCCATGGATACCTTTATCGTCAGAAATCTTGAGCAGCTTCTTTCTATTCAGTATATGGGGCTGATCGCTGTTCCGCAGGAGGAGCTTAAGAATGCGGAGAATAATATGGATGAGGTCTGGGAGCAAAGGTATAATATAACGGAGATCGAGTACAGGCTTGCTAAAATGTATGATCACAGTTTTCCGATAGCCAGATCGATCTCTCAGCGTCATGAAAGATGGGATGGGACAGGTTTTCCGAATCATCTCAAAGACGAACAGATCGATCCGCTGACAAGGATAGCATCCATCATCAGCCGCTTTACAACACTTTGCGGTAAAAGACCGCATGGATATGAAATGTCAAAAAATGAGGCCATTGAATCCATGAAGCTGGAAGCCGGGAGTGTCTATGATCCGGGATTGTTTTCACAATTTGTGAATTTTTTGGCAAAGTTTTAACTCATATTAAAAAGACTGCATCTGATATCATCGGAGCAGTCTTTTTTTGTGTTTTGAGTTAAAAAAATATCAAAGATTAGCATTTTGTGTTGTTCGTAAAGAGAAGATGCCATACCTATGATTATGATACCGCATAACGTGTAAAAACAACGTTTTAAGTGCATAAATTCACAGAAAAAGATTGAATAATCAAGGTACATCCAGTATAATTATGTTGCAATGCAAGTTTTGTATTGTTAAATTTTCCTGTTTATTGTGATTTTAAAACAGGCGCAGCGAAACAATATAAGGGCAAAAGGAGCAGAACATGGTAGATATGACGATCAAGGCAGTCCGCCAGGCTGAGCTGAGTGCAGCAAAAACAGAAAAGGAGGCCCTGGCAAAGAAAGAAGCCATGCTAGAACAGGCACAGCTGGAAATTGTTAAAAAGCGCGAGGATATGTTCAGAAAGGCAGCAGAAGCTCATAAGGAAGCAGTAAAACAGGCGGAGCTCCAGTGTGAGACCTTTATGGAACAAGCAATGAAAGAAGCCGAAGATGAAATCAGACTCCTGAAGAAGCAGGTCGGAGAGAAACAGGCAGAAGCATCAAAACGAATTCTTGCTAAGCTGGTGTAATCCGGATTTTGAAAAGGAGGTGTTTGTGTTATGGCAGTCGTACCAATGCAGCGTGTCAATATCTGTGCCCTGAAGAAAGACAGAAAGCAGATACTTGAAGCCCTGCAGAGAAAAAGTGTTGTTGAGATATGTGATGTCATGAAGGAAGGACAGGTCTTTCATAAAGATGATGTTTCAGATACGGCATCACAGTTAAGCAAGAATATTCAGACAGGACAAAAAGCCTTACAGATCCTGGACGAATATGCACCCGAGAAGAAGCCGATGCTGGCTTTTTTACACGGAAGGCAGGAAGTTTCTGTTGAGGAATACAATCTGTTCCGAAAGATTCATCCGACGGCGAATAAGATCGTAAGACGTCTGACGACGCTGGAAAAGATAGTAATTACCGACAGAGCTGAGATTATAAAGAATAAACTTCAGCTTGAAGCAATGGAACCCTGGGTCACGCTGGACATTCCGATGAATTTTGAAGGAACCGATTCAACAGGGGCATTTATAGGAATCCTTCCAGGTGCATGGACGGATGAAAAACTTGTGGAGATCCTTGCAGCGTATGGACCGGTCGAAACAAAAATCATCAGTACGATCGGAGAACAGACGTGTATATTTATTCTCGGATTAAAAAAGTATAAGGATAAAATATTTGATCTGCTTCGCATGAACGGGTTTGCAAGACCTATGAATTTATCGGATCTTTCTCCGGCATTTTTCATTGAGAATCTGAATAATGAGAACCAAAAGCTGGAAGATGAGATTCAAAAAAGCATAAAAGAAATAACAGAGCTGTCACAGAAACGGGATATGATTCAATTCTTTGTTGATTATGAGACAACACGTGAAGAAAAGTATGAGGTCATTAACCGGCTGCTGCAGTCTGAGCATACCTTTATTCTGACAGGATATATTCCTGTGACAGAGACTGAGGGGCTGAAAAAGTACCTGGAAGCTAATTTCGACGTTGACATTCAGTTCAAAGATCCTTCTCCTAAAGCTGATGTTCCTATTCTTTTAAAGAACAATTCCTTTGCCAGTCCGCTGGAAAGTGTAACAGAGGGGTTCAGCTCTCCAAATAAAAATGAGATTGATCCGACTTCCATAATGTCATTGTTCTACTACCTGATGTTCGGTCTGATGCTGTCTGATGCCGGATATGGGTTCCTGATGGCTTCTGTATGCGGTTTTATACTTCTGAAATTCAAGAAGATGGAAGAATCCTGGAAGAAGAACATTACCATGTTCTTTTACTGTGGTGTGGCAACTGTTTTCTGGGGCGTGATGTTCAGCAGTTATTTCGGAGATGTCGTGGATGTTGTATCTACAACATTTTTTGGAAAGACAGTATCTATACCGCCGCTCTGGTTCTCCCCTACCGCAGAACCCATGCGTATGCTTGTCTTTTCCATGGCACTAGGTGTTGTTCATCTGATGACAGGACTTATCATGAAATTTGTGCAGTGCGTAAAGAATGGACAGCTGTTGGACGGTATTTATGATGCGATATTCTGGTTTATACTTATTGTCAGCTGTGTATTCGTACTGATGAGCTCATCCATGTTCATGGATATCGTGGGACTTACCTTTATACTTCCGGCACAAGTCGGTAATATAGCCGCAGTGATCGCACTTATCGGTGCAGTCGGAATCATTGCCATGTCAGGGCGTGAATCAAAGAATAAGGGAAAGCGTATCATGAAAGGTATGTACAACCTGTACGGAATAACAGGTTATTTAAGTGATGTCCTTTCTTATTCAAGACTTTTAGCTCTTGGTCTTGCAACAGGCGTTATAGGAACTGTTATCAACAAGATGGGTTCCATGTCTGGCAGCGGAGTTGTCAAGGTAATTGCATTTGTGGTTATCTTCTGTGTAGGACATACTTTGAATTTTGCAATCAATGCACTTGGTGCTTATGTGCATACGAATCGTTTACAGTATGTTGAATTCTTTGGAAAATTTTATGACGGAGGCGGACGGAAATACATACCGTTTAGCACAAAAACTAAATATTACAAGATAAAGGAGAATTAGGTATGGAAAATTTAGGACTTGTTTTAGCAATTACAGGAGCAGCAGTAGCAGCACTTGCTTCAGGCTGTGGATCAGCTGTCGGCGTTGGTATCGGCGGTGAGGCGGCATCCGGTGTCATTTCAGAAGACCCATCCAAATTCGGTAAAGTTCTTATTCTTCAGCTGCTTCCCGGTACACAGGGTATTTATGGACTGCTGATCGCGTTCATTACGCTGACACAGATCGGTGTTCTTGGCGGTGATTCCAACATTTCTACCGCAAAAGGAGCTATGTATCTAGCAGCTTGTCTACCAATGGCTGTTGTTGGTCTTTTTTCTGCTATCAAGCAGGGACGTACCTCCGTTGCCTGTATCGGGCTGGTTGCAAAAAAACCTGATCAGTTCGGTAAAGCCATGATTCTTCCGGCCATGGTTGAAACATACGCAATTCTTGCTCTTCTGGTATCTATTCTTAGTATCGTTGGTATCGGTGGCATGTCAATATAATCAGTTAGGAGAATGTCTATGACCGGACTGGAAAAAATCATTGAGCATATCAGGCAGGATGCACAGATTGCATCAAAAACGATCCTGACTCAGGGTGAAGAAGATGTTAAGAATCTGCTGGAGACAGCAGAGAACAGCCTGCAGGATGAAAAGCTACGACAGGATGAAAAAAAGAAAAGAGATATCGAACAGATCGAAAGCAGAGGTCAGTCTGCTGCAAAGCTCATGCAGCGCAAGATGCTGCTTGAAGCAAAGCAGAAGATGATCGGTGAGACGATCGAAGCAGCAAAAGCTTCTCTCTCACAGATGCCGGAGAACGAATATTTTGATATTATTTACGGACTGGCACAGAAGAACGTACTGGCAAAAGCCGGAGAGATAGTGTTTTCTAAAAATGACCTGGCGCGTGTTCCGGCCGGATTTGAAGAAAAACTGAACAAGCTGTCCCTGTCAATATCAAAAGAGACAAAAGAGATCAATGGCGGCTTCCTTCTTTTATATGGAGATATCGAGGAGAATTGTTCTTTTGATGCTATTTTTCTTGCAGCAAAAGAATCATTACAGGATGAGGTCAGAGATTACCTGTTTGGATAAGGAAAGGAGAATGTAATGGCAGAAAAGCAATTTATCCATGCTGTCGCACGTATCCGTTCCAAGGAGCTCGCTCTTTTTTCAAAGCAGACCATCGACCAGCTGATGTCATGCCGTAATTATGAAGACTGCATGAAAATGCTTGCTGACAAGGGATGGGGAACATTTGGGAATTCGGCTGAGCGAATGCTGAAGGAAGAAAGAGAAAAGATCTGGAAGCTGATGCAGGAAATGGTTGAAGATATGTCGGTGTTCGATGTGCTTCTTTATACAAATGATTATCATAATCTGAAGGCGGCGATCAAACAGGCATGTGTAAGTGAGACAGTACCAGACATATATATGGAAAAGGGCACAGTTGCTATAGAACTCATCCAGACAGCGGTGAATGAAAAGAAATTCGAGCTGCTGCCGGAGGAGATGAGAGACTGTGCGGCACAGGCATTTGAGATTCAGCTCAAGTCCAGAGACAGCCAATTAACGGATGTCATCCTGGATCGGGCATGTCTGGAAGCAATCTATAAAAAAGCAATGACGTCAGATGTGAAGCTTTATAAAGAATATGCGGAGCTAAAGGTTGCGGCAGCAGATATCAATATAGCCATGCGCAGCTGCCGGACAGGAAAAAGCATTGATTTTCTTAAAAAAGCATTGGTTCCCTGCGATTCCCTGAATTTAAAACATCTGATGGATGCGGTTCTGACCGGTGAAGAATCAATCTATGAATATATTTTATCTACAAAATATTCGGATGCGGTTCC
>QKDK01000189.1 GCA_003252135.1 Clostridia bacterium | reverse complement strand
TAAAAACCGATGAAAATAATTCTTTGACTTCTTCAATGTCTTCCATCGTCAGTCTTCGCAGTTCATACTCTGTTTTCTTTCTGTCCAAGATACATACCTCCGTTAAAATCTATTATTCATTTTCATATGTCTATTCACCTTTGTCTGTCTCTGTAACATGTAGATGTTCATGAATGCCTGCTTTTGTATAATGCCTGTGTTCATGCGAATGCTCCAGTGTATAGCTCATATTTACGCCATCCTCCCTGTACATGATGGTGTGAATGTGAGTATGCTCGTGTTCAATGATAACCGTATCGATCACAACCACAGCAGAACCCAGAAGCATAATGAATAAAGCAATTGCGTAGTTCACAGTCAGCGTTTCATTTAAAAAAAGGAAAGAGAAAAAAGCACCGGCAAATGGAGCAATTGCGTAGTATGCACTTGTTTTTGCCGCGCCAAGCTGATGCTGTGCTTTTATATAGAATAAAATGCTCAGTCCATATGCAATAAATCCAAGCACCAGGGCAAATAAAATGTATTTCACTTTCGGAAGATTTTCACCGGTCATAAAAGCTATCAGCATTGATCCTATCCCTGAAAAGATACCTTTGATCATAACTATCTCATATACATTCTTTGATGAAATCATTCTTGTACAGTTATTCTCTATTCCCCAGCAAAGTGCCGCCAGCAGCACCAGAGCAGACCCCCATGAGAACCTGATGCTTGATATGCTTTCGAACGAAAGTATCATGCTGGATAAAGTGATCAGAAAAACGGCAATCCATAACCGCTTAGTGATTATCTCTTTGAACACAAAAAGCGCAATCATTGAGGTCGCTACTATTTCAAAGTTATTCAAAAGCGAAGCATTTGCTGCCGTTGTATTCATAAGTCCAAACATCAGCAGTACAGGTGCAGCAATATCAAGAACTACCATCCCGGCCGTATAAGGAAAATCTTTCCTGGTCAGTTTTTTATCTTCCGTTTTTCTGTCTTTTCCTGCAAGATAGAGGACACCGACACCAGTTCCTGCACCAAGGTATAAAAATGCTGCCATCATTGTCGGCGGGATATTATGTAAAAGCAGTTTTGAAAATGGCATGTTGACTGCATAAAATAAAGCTGCCGCAAAAGCCAGAATGACTGCTGTTCCTTTTTTCTGATCCATCTATATCGCCTCGCTTCCCATAAGCTGTCTTTTCAGACTATTCACCTCTGCATACTATGTTCTCAATAGGATGATCCAGACTCTGAACAATTACCTGATCACACTGAAGACAATGAGCAATAGCAGGAAAACCCAAAGCAAGACAAACAATATTGCATAATACCATCTTTTTGGTCTTTTGTCCTTCCAAAGTCCTGCTGCTTCATACCTGCATTCATTCATGATCTCATCCGGTATCAACCGTAATGTCAGTGCGACCAGCGCCGGCAAGAGTATGATATCGTCAAGATACCCAAGCACAGGTATAAAATCCGGGATCAGATCGATCGGTGACAGTGCATAGATTACTGTCAGTCCGGCGATTAATTTCGCAGGTAACGGCGTATCTTTTTTCTTTAAAGCAAGAAAAACAGCCGGTATATCTGATTTCAGTTTTTCTGCACGATCATTTAATCTGATTTTCCAGGTCTTCACTTTCACAATTTGTTCCATCCATTCTGTTTTTTATATTTATCTTACTGCAGATTTCAAAGGTTTACCATCCAAATATAAAGATTTAAAAAAATAATGCCGCACTATGATATTTTTCATAGTACAGCATCATTATATAGTTCCTTTACTTTGTCAGTACAGCAAATAATACTCCAATGGTTCCCGGTCCGCAGTGGCAGGATACAACACAGCCTGCTTTCGTTTCATGGACTTCTTTAAAATTCATCAGACTGGAGATCTTGCGCTTTGCAGTTTCAACGATACCGGCATTCGCATCTGTATGTGTCAGGAATACACGGGTTTTATTGATTTCGCTGCGGCTTGCAAGTCTGTCGCTCAGGTATTCATCCATACAGCGTTCAAAACTGCCGTTGTATTTCTTTGCAATCTGCATACGTCCGTCTTTTACTTCTATGCAATAGTGCTGATGCAGGATTTTAGCTCCAAGTGCAGAAACCAGTGAGCACCTTCCGCCTTTATACATATAATCCAGACGATCCAGTAAGAAGCTTGCTTCTATGCTTTCTTTCAGTTCTTCCAGTTCTCCGACGATCTCCTCTGCATCCATACCGCTTTCTGCCATCATGGCTGCTTCCATGACCAGATATCCCTGACCGGTCGACAAGTTCTTTGAGTCGATGACATATACATTCGGGTATGCATTGGATGCAGTCGCTGCGTTCTGATAGCTGTAAGAAAAATTTGCACCCAGACTGATGTGTATCACTGCATCATAGATAGATACAAACCTTCCAAAACGTTCTTCATAATCGCTGACACCTGCAGCCGCTGTCGTGCAGAGGCATTTGCAGTTATCAATATAGCGGAACAGATCTGCCGGAAGCAGATCAATCCCATCCCGCAGTGCCTGACCTTCCTTCACTACATACAGCGGTATTGTTGAAATGTTATGGTGTTCCAGTAATTCCTTCGATAAATCACAGGTACTGTCTGCTGTTATCTTGATTTTCAACGGTCATCCTCCTGACTGGAAACTATTTCTTTCACATATTCGCTGCCGATCGCGCGAAAACGTGCATAGCGCTTTTCAAGCAGTTCTTCTATGGTGCAGCTCGTTACTTTATTCATCCATTGTTCGATCTGACCACGCAGTTCTTCCAGAATGGCATTGAAATTCCCGTCATATTCCGGAATGACTTTTTCTGCCACATGCAGTTCTTTTACATCTTCCGCTGTCAGATGCAGACTCTTTGCAGCCTCATCTGCTTTTGCAGCGTCCTTCCAGAGGATGCTTGCGCAGCCTTCCGGAGAGATTACAGAATACACTGCATTTTCAAGAATCCATACTTCATCGGCAACGCCAAGGGCAAGAGCTCCCCCGCTGCCACCTTCTCCGATGAGAATGGTAAGAATAGGAGTTCGCAGTGTCATCATTTCCATGAGGTTTTCTGCAATTGCCTGTCCCTGTCCGCGCTCTTCCGCACCGATACCGCAGTATGCACCGGAAGTGTCAACAAAGCAGATGACAGGACGTCCGAATTTTTCTGCCTGTTTCATCAGACGCAGGGCTTTTCTGTAGCCTTCCGGGTTAGGAGCACCGAAGTTCCTGTATATACGTTCCTTGGTATCCTTTCCTTTTTCCGTGGTCAGTACAGTCACCGCCTGACCCTTCCATTTTGCAAGGCCGCCGAGCATAGCAGTATCATCAGAGAATCTCCTGTCTCCATGCAGCTCGATAAATCCTTTGAACAAGCCAGTTATAAAATCCTGACCGGTCGGTCTCTCCACCGATCTGGCTTCCTTTACACGTTCATATGCTGTTTTCATATTGCTGTTCCTCCTGCGTGAAGCGCCAGCAGATGTGCTGTAACATTTTTGAGCTTGCTTCTTGGAACGATTTTGTCTATGAACCCGTGTTCCATCAGAAATTCAGCTTTCTGAAAGCCTGCAGGCAGCTTTTTCCTAACTGTCTGCTCTATGACTCTTGCTCCTGCAAAACCTATGGTCGCACCGGGCTCTGAGATTATGATGTCACCTTCCATGGCAAAGCTTGCAGTAACACCGCCTGTTGTCGGATCCGTCAGGATCGTGAGATAAAAGCCTCCTGCGTCACTGTAGCGTTTTACAGCACCGCTTACCTTTGCCATCTGCATCAGAGACAGTATGCCTTCCTGCATTCTTGCTCCGCCGGAAACCGTGCAGCCAACAACAGGCAGATGATGTTCCATGGCATATTCAAAAAGTCTGGTCAGCTTTTCTCCGACTACTGTTCCCATGCTTCCCATCATGAACTGGGACTCCATGACAAATACAGCACAGGGCTGCCGCAAAATGTCTGCTGTTCCGCAGATGACGCCTTCTTGTTCTTCTGATTTATTTCGAGACTGTTCGAGTTTTTCACGGTAACCCGGAAACTGAAGCGGGTCACTTCCAAAGAGATCTGCATACAGTTCTGTAAAACTGTCCTTATCTGCAAGGAAGTCAATTCGCTGTCTAGCACTCATACGCATATGATGACCGCAGGCACAGACATACTTTTCTTTTCTAATATCGTCAGGAATATAGCTTCGTGTACAGACAGGACATTTTACCATGGGTACTTCCCTGCTGACGTCCACGGACATGGATCTTCCGCCTTTTTCCAGTTCGTTCTTTGACTTTCTAAAAATCATTGGTAATGACACAGGAGCTCACCTCACTTGTTCATAAAAGTTGTATTGTATTCACCGGTGATAAAGCGTTCATCGGATAAAATGTCGATCTGAGTGTCAATGTTATTGGGAAGTCCGTCTATCACAAGCTCACAGAGTGCTGCATTCATCTTTCTGATTGCTTCCTCTCTGGTGCCAGCGTATACGATCAGCTTGCCGAGCATGGAGTCGTAAAAAGGCGGAAAGGTATAACCTGTCCACAAACAGGTATCGAACCTGACCATCAGTCCGCCCGGAACATGCAGCAGCGCTACTGACCCGACAGCTGTCGCATTGATCCTGCATTCTATAGAACAGCCCTGAACCCTTACATCCTCCTGCGTAAAGTTCAGAAGTACGCCGGCAGCGATGCGGATCTGCCATTTTACGAGATCAATTCCTGTAATCAATTCGGTTACCGCATGCTCCACCTGCAGCCGTACATTCATCTCCATAAAGTAAAAATCCTTGTTCGTGTCGAGCAGGAACTCGATCGTTCCGGCATTTACATAACCGACTGCTTTTGCTGCCTTGGTTGCCGCGGCAACAAGTTTTGCACGCAGTGTTTCATCGACCGCAGGAGAAGGCGATTCCTCCACGAGTTTCTGGTTGTTCCTCTGTATGGAACAGTCCCGCTCTCCAAGGCAGAGAACGTTGCCTGCTTCATCCGCAAGAATCTGCACTTCCACATGTCTTGCCGGATGTATGTATTTTTCAAGATAAACTGCCCCGTCTCCAAAAGAGCTTGCCGCTTCCTGGGATGCCGTATAGAATGCTTTTTCCATCTGTTCAGGTTCTCTGACAAGACGGATTCCTTTTCCGCCGCCGCCGGAACGGGCCTTGATCAGCAGCGGATATCCGATACGTTCCGCTTCTTTTATTGCTTCCTCCACCGTTTTGATGATGTCTGCACCCGGTACGACCGGAACACCTGCTTCCATCATCATCTTTCTGGCCTGATCTTTATCTCCCATCATGGAGATGACTTTTTCATCCGGTCCAATGAAGGTTATTTTGTGTTTTTTACAAAGTGCCGCAAATTCACTGTTCTCTGACAGAAAGCCATACCCCGGGTGGATGGCCTGGGCTTTGGTAATCAGGGCGGCACTGATGATGCGCTCCATGTTCAGATAACTTTCCTTTGGAAATGCATCGCCAATACAGACACACTGGTCGGCCATTGCCACATGCATGGAATCTTTGTCTGCTGTCGAATAAATCGCAACAGTTGCAATTCCCATTTCTTTACAAGCACGAATAATACGAATGGCGATCTCGCCGCGGTTTGCAATCAGTATTTTCGAAAACATGGGTTCACTCCTTCTTCATTGCGAAGGAAAATTCTGCAGTAACGCAGAGCTTTCCGTTCACATATCCCTGCCCTTTGGCGAAATAAAACGGCGGTCTTGATTTTGTTATAATGCATTCTGTTTCGATCACATCACCCGGACGTACGGATTCGCGGAATCTTACCTTATCAAGTCCGGCAAAAAGATACAGCGCATCCTTTGATGCTTCCTGCTTCAGCAGGACGACTGCCGACTGTGCCAGGATCTCACACAGTATGACGCCTGGAACGATCGGATTTCCAGGGAAATGTCCCTTAAAGAACCACTCATCTCCTGTAAAATGATATTTTCCATGTGCTTCATTGCCAATCAATTCTGTTTCATCAACCAACAGCATCGCATCCCGATGCGGAAGGATTTGTTTTAATTCTTCCTGATTCATCTGCAGGCTCCTTTTTATGCCTCGCCGGAGGTTGTTTTTTGTATTCTGAACATCGGATGTCCAAAGTCAACGACCTGGCAGTCTCCAACACAGATATCTGTTATGATTCCTTCCACATCGGAATTTATTTCATTCATGATCTTCATAGCTTCAATGATACAGAGGACATCGCCCTTTTTCACTTTAGCACCGATGCTTACAAATGGTTTCTGACCTGGTGCAGATGACGAAGAAAACACACCTACCATCGGAGATGTGATGGTTTCTGCTTGTGCACCTTTGCATTCACTCTCTGCCTGTTTTGCAGCTTCTCTGCCGTCAGGCTGTACCTGTGGTGCAGCAGCTTCTGTGCTGACCAAGGCAGCGGCTGTCATAGCTTCTGCCGCAACAGGTGCCGGTGCAGCAGTGATTTTACCTGCAGGTTGTCTTTCCAAATGGATCTCAAGCCCGTTTTCTGTTATGTTAAGGACGGAAAGTTCCATCTCTTTCATGATTTTTGCCAAACCCTGAATTTCCTCTAATTTCATTGTAAACTTTCCTCCTGATTGATCTTACGAAGTGCGAGACAGGTGTTATGACCGCCAAACCCGAGCGATACGGATAGTGCAAGAGACGGATCATCCTTTCTCGCTTTCAGCGGTACATAATCCAGGTCACACTTAGGATCCTGCTCGAGCAAACCTATTGTTGGCGGAACCATCCCGGTCATAAGTGTTTTTGCACAGATAATTGCTTCCACAGCACCGGCTGCGCCCAGCATATGGCCTGTCATGGATTTGGTCGAGCTGACAGCTACTGCACCGGTCTGATTCGAAAAGCCTCTTTTAATAGCTTCTGTTTCGGAGGTATCATTAAGTGCAGTTCCGGTACCGTGAGCATTGACATAAACTGCTTCGTTCACCTGATAATCTGCTTCGCGCAAAGCATCTGCAATTGCTCTGGAGCTGCTTGCACCTTCCGGATCCGGAGATGTCATATGATAAGCATCACAGGTAGAACCATAACCGACTATTTCACCATAAATCACAGCACCTCTGCTCACGGCATGCTCATACTCCTCAAGCACCATTACACCGGCTCCTTCTCCCATAACGAACCCGGCTCTTCTGGAATCAAAGGGAAGAGAGGCAGCATCAGGATCTTCTGCCGTGGAAAGTGCCATCATATTGATGAAACCAGCCATGCCAAGAGGATTAATTGCCGCTTCCGCTCCTCCTGTAATCATGGCATCGGCATATCCGTGACGTATAGCACGAACTGATTCACCGATTGCGGTGCTTCCTGTTGCACAGGCTGTTACTACCGCCATGCAGGGACCTTTGGCACCATATCTGATGGCAATGTTTCCGGCTGCGATGTTAGAGATCATCATTGGAATGAAATAAGGAGAAACCTTACGCGGACCAGCGCTTAACAGTTTTTCGTGCTCTCTGGTCAGGCTGTCGATCCCGCCGATACCAGATCCCAGATATACGCCAAAACGTTCAGGCTCTACTTTACCTTCCAGCTTGCTGTCATACATTGCCTGACATGCCGCTGCATAAGCATACTGACAGTACAGATCGGACCTTCTGACTTCATTTTTCTCCATATACTGCAGTGGGTCAAAGTCCTTCACTTCTGCAGCGAGCTTTGTTTTAAATTCTGTAATATCAAATCTGGTAATTGGGGCAATCCCATGCTTTCCGGCCATCAGGCTTTCCCACATCGAGTCAACATCATTTCCGACCGGTGAGATAACTCCCATCCCGGTGATCACAACTCTCTTCATTGCTACCTCCTTATTGCATAAGCAGTTTACTTCAATATATTTACATTGCCATTCCGCCGTCAATTCTTATTACTTCACCTGTTATATAATTTGCCGCATCCTGAGCAAGAAAGGCGACCAGTTCGGCTACTTCTTCCGGTTTTCCCATTCTTTTTAGCGGAATATACTTCATAAGTTCATTACATTCGTCAATTGCTTCTGTCATATCAGTCTCGATAAACCCAGGTGCAATGGCATTGCAGCATACATTCCTTGCTGCCAGTTCTTTTGCTACTGATTTTGTCAGTCCTATGATTCCGGCTTTCGAAGCCGCATAGTTTGTCTGACCTGCATTTCCCATGACACCTGCGACCGAGCTGATATTGATGATCTTTCCGGAACGCTGTTTTACGAACAGCGGAGCACAGTGACGGATCATATTGAAGGTTCCCTTCAGATTTGTATCGATCACGCTGTCATATGCTTCTTCCTTCATTGTCAGAATCAGTCCGTCTTTTGTTATGCCTGCATTGTTCACCAGTATGTTCACGGTGCCAAAGTCCTTCTTTATAGCCGCAATGGTCTGTGCAGACACTTCGAAATCTGCAACGTTGCACTGATATGCGCTGGCACGGACACCAAGCTGCCTGGCTGCTTCACAGACTTCTTCCGCTTTTTTTTCGTTACCGGCATAAATTATCGCAATGTCAGCCCCCAGTGAAGCAAGGCGTAAAGCAACAGCCCTGCCGATACCGCGTGAGCCTCCGGTGATGACTGCGATTTTACCCTGTAGCATCTATTTTACCTCCGTAATCGTACTTTGCAAGCTTTCTTTATCTTCTACATGAAGCATGCGTGCTTCCGGATCGATACGTTTGATGAGACCGGATAAGACTTTCCCGGGACCCACCTCGATATAGGTATCAATGCCCTGCTCTTTCATCGCCTCGATGGTTCTTTTCCAGAGCACCGGATGATCGATCTGCATGGAAAGCAGCTTCTTACTGTCTTCTTCATATGGACTGGCAGTTACATTGGAGTACACAGGAAGAACCGGTGCTTTCATATCCAAAGTGCCGATCATCTCTGCAAATTCCTCTGCCGCTTCCTTCATATAAGGAGAATGGAAACCACCGCTCACAGCAAGCGGCATAACACGCCCGCCTTCTGCCATGACTCTCTCTTTGAGGACTGCAATTTCATCTTTTCCTCCTGATACCACGACCTGTCCGTCACTGTTGAAATTCACCGGATATACTCCGGGCAGCTGGGCACACAGGCGGATGACTGTTTCATCAGAAAGCTTGACCACCGCCGCCATGGATGCATTTTGCGATGCCGCCGTTTTCTGCATGATGGCGGCTCTTTTGCACACGGTGTGAAATCCGTCTTCCAGATTCATACTTTCTGCAAATGTCAGGGCTGCCAGCTCTCCAAGTGAAAAGCCTGCAACAGCATCAGGAACAATGCCTGCTTCCTTTAACGCATAAGCTGCTGCAAGATCTGTACAGAACAGGCAGGGCTGGGTGTTCTCTGTTATGGTCAGCTCTTCAGCAGTCCCCTGAAAACACTGGCGGGAAGTTCCCGGCCGGATCGCATCTGCCGTATCATAGAC
>QKDK01000040.1 GCA_003252135.1 Clostridia bacterium | reverse complement strand
ACAGCATCAGATTTCTTTGATAAAAGCCGATAAATCAGTTATAAAATAAACATTTTAACCACTCATTGCAACTGATCAGGACATAATTTCTTCATTTGACTTTTATTTCAGCAGCGGATATACTGATTGAAAGATGAACAGATTTTTATTGCAGGAGAGGAGGATAGTCATTACAAGCAAAAAAAGGCGCCAGGACAAAAGCTGTATCAGAGCTGACAATTAAGCTCTGTACCGTGTATTGTTGACGAGGAGAAGGAGGTTGTGCCTGGTTTGGCACAAGGTATCGAAAGATTCGGCGGAAACCTTCCGGTGGCCACAATCGAAGAGCTTAACAAAAACACAGGTGACTGTGCTACAGAAAGAGCTCATGTGGTATTCTGATTCATTCTGTTTATAGATTGTCTGATTTGAGCTGATACAGTTTCATGTAAGGAACAAAGCTCATAAATTATCAAATTAACAATAGTCGAAGTATTTAATCAATCTGTTAAAGTAAATATCAATATAGGCAGGAATAAGTATAAGCAAAACCATGCAGCAGTCTGTATGAAGAAGGCCTTTATACTTGTGTTTTTGACATGGATAAACTTCATGTCTGTAAAGTCAGCCTTTTCCTTTTATTGTGCATCAGGCTGAGATTTAATCAAATATACATCATACTATAACTATATCATGAAAGGAAATGATCACATGTGTGGAATCGTTGGATATATTGGAAATAAAGAGGCAGTGCCGGTCTTAATGAACGGACTCAGTCAGCTTGAATACAGAGGATATGACTCATCAGGCGTGGCATTATTTGATGAAGATAGGCTTGATGTTATAAAATGTAAAGGAAGACTTAAATTTCTGGAAGAAAAGCTTGCAGTAAAAAAATATACAGGAACCATAGGAATCGGACATACCAGATGGGCGACCCATGGTGAACCAAATGACATTAACTCACATCCGCATCTGAGCAATACAGGGAAGATCGCTGTTGTTCATAATGGTATTATTGAAAATTATCTGCAGCTGAAGGAATTTTTAATGACACAGGGATGCGTTTTTATGTCAGATACAGATACGGAAATTATCGCTCACCTGATTGAGTATCATTATAATATGATCGGTGATTTTGTCAGGGCGGTCATGGAAGCCTGCGGTGAGCTTGAAGGGTCTTATGCTTTAGGTGTTCTCTGCGCTGATGTGAAGGATACCTTCGTGGCAGCCAGAAAAGGCAGTCCGCTGATCGTTGGCCTTGGTGATGGGGAGAACTTTATTGCCTCTGATATACCGGCCATTTTGAAATATACCAGAGATATCTATATACTGGAAGATAAAGAAATCGCGATTGTACGAAAAGAAGATGTAACAGTGTATGACGGTTACGGAAGAGAAGCAAAAAAAGAAATCTTTCATGTAGACTGGGATGTGGAAGCTGCTGAAAAATCAGGTTATGAGCATTTCATGATGAAGGAGATGTGCGAAGAACCGCGAGTTATCAGAGATACCGTGGGTTCCAGAATACAAAAGGGTTCCATAAATCTGAACGGAATCAGCCTGAGCGAAGAGTATCTGAGAGGAATCGAAAAGATTTATATCGTAGCCTGCGGGACAGCCTTTCATGCCGGGATGATCGGAAAATATCTTATTGAGAAACTGGCAAGAATACCAGTCGAGACGGATATAGCTTCAGAGTTCCGATACAGAGATCCGATCATATCCGATAAAAATCTAGTCATAATTATCAGTCAGTCAGGGGAGACCATTGATACTCTGTATGCACTGCGCGAGGCAAAGCAAAAGAAAGCAAAGGTTCTATCCATTGTAAATGTGGTCGGCAGCTCCATTGCCAGGGAATCCGATGGCGTCCTGTATACCATGGCCGGCCCGGAAATAGCAGTAGCTTCATCAAAGGCATATAATGCGCAGCTTTCTGCTTTGACACTGATCGCGCTTGATTTTGCGTCAAAAAAGGGTGAGATAACAAAGGAGGAAGAAGCAAGACTGACCATGGAACTGCTGCAGGTACCTGATATGGTCGAAGAGATCCTGAAGGATAAAGAGAATGTGCAGCGGTTCGCTGCAATGCATTATAATGCAAAAAGCATCTTTTATATCGGGCGTGGTATGGATTACGCATTATCGATGGAAGGCTCATTGAAGCTGAAGGAAATATCCTATATACATTCAGAAAGTTATGCAGGCGGTGAATTAAAGCATGGAACCATTGCATTAATTGAAGAAGGAACCCTGGTCGTATGCTGCATGACACAGGATTCCCTGTTTCAGAAAATGATAAGCAATATAAAAGAGGTCAAGGCAAGAAAAGCATCCATAATGGCTATCACACAGAAAAAGAATGCTGCTGAAGCAGAAAAAATTGCAGACATTGTAATTACCATTCCGGATATTGACCCGATCCTTGCACCGATAGCAGCAGTAACACCAATGCAGCTGTTCGCTTATTATATGGCCGTGTTAAAGGGCTGTGACGTGGATAAGCCGAGAAATCTTGCCAAAAGTGTTACTGTGGAATAAAGGTGCTGTCTGCTCAGGAATCGTATCCCATCTGTTCAAGATATTCCTTTTCACTGACACGGTGTTTTTCTTCAAGATCTTCTTTGGTCTTTTTCCAGGCATCGCCTTTGAGTGGGAAGAAGAATAATGCAAAAAAGCAGATCAGTAAAAGTATGGCCGGAATCAGCATCCAGGCAAGCAGGATTCCGGTCTCTGCATGATAGGACTGAGTGCCGAGCGCTAAGCTTTTATCATAACCAAAAGCGGTTATGATAGTGAGGAAGGCTGAGGTGGCAAGGCTCATGGCAGGTTTTGTGATCAGACTGTTGACGCCGGCATACATGCCTTCCCGGCGAAGATTTGTCCGACTCTCGTCGAAATCAATGACATCACCGTTCATCAAAGGGATGAGGAACATGCCGCCTGCAAAACCAAAGCCTACTGTTGTGAAACTGAATATAGCTGCAATCGTATTCCTGCCAAAGAGTGCCATGACAAGGCAGCCAATGGAAAAAACAAGACACATGATCATCATGCAGTTCTTTACGCCCCATTGATACTGCTTGCGTACCCAGAGTATGATACCAAAGACTGCACCTGCAACAAGTGCACCATAGCATACGGTCATAGGGACATCGAACTCCGGAAAATAGTAATTAACACCGAGCATCAGTGCATTCTGGACAAAAATGATGGTAAAACTGACAACCTCGAATATGACAAAGGCTTTATTTTTGATGCAGGTGAGAAGAGCAGTAAAGAAACCAGGCTGCTGCTGTTCCTTCAGATATCCTTTTTCTGAATAAAAAAAGGTGCTGAAGAATAGAACGAGACCCGCTATGATACCGATGGCTGTCATGATGATCTGAAAAGTTTTTGGATCTTCTCCTGCTTCCAGCTGAATCAAAGGCATCAGAATCAGGGGGAAACCAAGCGACAGCAGACTAAAGAACAGCTTGTAGATCAGGATAGAGCCGCGTGCCTTGTTTGATATGGCAATTTCAAAAGGCATGACATAAAGAGCAGAAGCGATAGCTGTATAAAGTGAGTCGAACAGGAATAAGGATATCAGCATCTGCGCGAACATGCCCCACTGATTACCGGCAATCGGCCACTTGATCCAGCATAGTATAAAAATAAATGCATAAATAAACGCACCATATCGGATGTAGGGCAGCCTGCGTCCGATCTTTGATTTTGTGCGGTCTGAAATGAACCCAAACAAAGGATCATTGACTGCATTCCAGATACCAAAGATCAGCCAGACAAGAGATGCCTTGGCTGTGTCAAGCCCCATCCATTTTGTAAAGAAAACTGTAAAACCACCCCCGGTAATCAGCCCGCATAATATGCCGCAGAATCCATCTGCCGCAGAGAGCCAAAGCTTTGATTTAAGAGCAACCTTCTCTGTGTTCATAGTAAATCCCCCATTTTAATTAATAAAAATCAAATAATGTTATTCTCCATCAGGAATTGTGTAACATCTGTGGTGTATTGCTGCTGGGCTGACCAAAAGCTTTCTGCATGACCTGCTCCCGGATAAGTATTCATGGTTTTAACGCCTGGCTTGTTCTTATAGACATCATTTACCATCGAAAACGGCACAAAGCTATCTGCCTCACCATGCAGAAAAAGCATGGGGACTGCAGCAGCAGCCTTAAGATTGTTTTTTGGTTCGACCTGATGAAAGAATATTCCGCCGCGAAGCTTTGACAAAAGGCTTGCAATGTATAGAAACGGAAACTTTGGAAGGTGATACTGCTGCTTCATGTTATGAGTGAGCTGTTCAGTCAGAGAAGAGTAGCCGCAGTCTTCGATTACAAAGGAAAGTGAAGGAAAAAGAGATACATGGAGCATAACAGTAGCTGCACCCATCGATTCACCGTGTGTTCCGATCATCACATTATTATGAAAGCGATCTCTGACCCATCCGCATAATTCCTCCAGGTCATAAGCTTCATAGTAGCCCATGGTCGTCGGTGCTTTACCGGAATCACCGTGATTGCGGTGATCATAGATCAGACAATGGAAGCCGAGTGAACGAAAGATATCAAGGTACTTGACACTTCCGAACTTGCATGAGGTATAACCATGCACCAGGATGATGACTTTATCAGGTTTGTTTGAATCCTTAATCGATTCATCTCTGGGAATAAAAGTACAGGATAAATTATAACCTCGCGAAGTCGGAAAAAGAAAATCTTCACGATTCAGTTTGTTTTCATATTCCTCTTTTTTTAATTTTCCTTTGATCATCTCATCTTCATAACAAAGCCTCGGATCGACAACATTTGGTGTAACGATCAGACTTGAGAGCTTCCAGGAGACAATAAAAACACAAAGTAAAATAACAATAAGCAGCAGGATCAGAACAATGGTAACTTCTGCCGGTAACATAAAACCCCTCCTTTATATAGTTTGCTTGCTTAAATCTATTGCTATATAGGAATTTTACTAAATCACACGCACAAAGTCAAATATATTTAGTAAACAAAAGAAATTTGTTTACTAAATATACGGTTGGACTTTACTTGTCAGGTATACTGCGCTATAATAATTTCAGATACAGGAGGATAATGTATGGCCACCATTCGTGATATTGCTAATGCTGCCGGGGTTTCTGTTGCAACGGTATCAAGAGTACTGAATCATGACACAACAATGTCTGTCAGTCTGGATACAAAAATGAGAATATTTACCATTGCAGAAGAACTGGAATATGTACCGGTACGATCGAAAAAAAAGGATTCGGAATACTCTGAAGAAGAGAAAAAGTATAACCTTGCCATTGTAGACTGGTATTCCAATGAGAATCTCATTGAAGATCCTTATTATCTGTCACTTTATGCAGCAATAGAAAAGCAGTGTGTGACAAGGGGATATAACACATGCAGGATACTGACAGTTGATGGGCAGTATGTTTCAAGTGTTGCCATGGAACTGGATGGAATACTGGCTATAGGAAGATTCTCTAACGAAGAAGTCGAAGCATTGTCCGGTATCTGTAAGGATATTGTATTTATTGATTCTTCTCCGAGAGAAAGTGTATATGACTCGATTTCCATCAATGCCCGGCTTGGCATAACGCAGGCCCTGGAGTATCTGTATTCATTGAATCACAGGGATATTGCTTTTCTTGGCGGTATGGTCGTGGGTGATAATAAGGAAGAAGCAAGAGATGTACGTCTGGAAGCATATATCATGGTAATGAATAAGAATAACTGTTATAAATATGAATATATCTATATTGGGAAAAAAATATCCTATGAAGAAGGATTGAATGGTGTGAAAGCTCTGCTTTCAAAGAAAATGAAGATGCCGGATGCGATACTGGCTGCTAATGATATGATGGCAATGGGGGCAATAGCCGGTCTGAAAGAGAACGGGTACAGAGTGCCGGAAGATATCAGTGTAATCGGCTTTAATGATCTTCGGAATGCAAAATTTTCAGATCCGCCGCTTACTACCATTCATATTCCGATTGATTTCATTGCAGAATGTGCAGTTGAGATGATTACAGAACGTATCAATATGGAGTATGAGTATCCACGAAAGATCATTGTCCCTACAAAGCTGGTGATCAGGGAAAGCTGCAAAAAACAGGAAAAAGAATAACAAAAATACAAAAATGAAGGAGCTGAAGCATGTATGACAACATGCACAGCTCCAAAGGTTTATATTGACAGATATAGGTCAATTACATAAATTTCCGAACAAATCTGAACATTTCTAAAATTGACAGCATAGTTTACGCTCGTCGATTACTCCCGGTCAATACTAAAATTCAAGCATTTTTGGAACAACACCTTCCAGCTGATTCAGTTTGTTGAACATCGCTTTTGTTTCTTCAGCCGGACCGGTAAGCTGCAGAATTATCATGCCGTCTGTTGAACATCTGTCGGCAGAAGCTTCGTGAAAACCAACTCTTGTTTTAATGCTGCATCCGTATTCAGTAAGAATCTCCTGAACCAGCGGTGCATTCGCAACTCGTCCAAACACTTTGATAACCATAATTGTATCCATAGATATTTCCTCCTGTGAAATTCATGATTTTATTGGTGTTTACTGACATTCAGTATAACATATAAATTAAGATTCGTCTATTATGTGACTAAGTTACGGTGGAATTTTTTTAAAAACCCTATACTGAAGTTAAATAAATAGTCTGTACATAATAGTTAAAATCTTAACAACTTGAACAGAGAACGGATATTGAACCACGAAACAGGAGAAGGATAAAAAAGCCGCTAAACGGCAGATTGTGAGGCAGGTATGAGCGAAAAAACATTGATCATTGGCGGTGTTGCGGGTGGTGCAACAACTGCAGCGAGACTTCGGAGAAGAAAAGAAGATATGGAGATCATTCTGTTTGAAAAGGGTGAGTATATTTCTTATGCAAACTGTGGATTACCATATTATGTCGGAGATGTCATAAAGAGCAGAGATGCACTTTTACTGCAGACACCGGCAGCCATGCGCAATAAATTCAATATTGATGTCAGAACACAGAATGAAGTTACGGCAATTCATCCTGAAACAAAGACTGTATCAGTTAAAAATCATGCAACCGGAACATCCTATGAGGAAAGCTACGACAATCTGGTGATTGCAACCGGTTCAACACCGTTAAAACCACCGATTCCCGGCATTGACAGCGAAGCTGTTTTTACCTTATGGTCCATCCCCGATATGGATTATATCAAGGCTTTTATGGAAGCAAAGAAACCCAGACATGCAGCTGTGATCGGCGGCGGATTTATCGGAATCGAGATGGCAGAAAATCTACATGAAGCCGGACTTTCCATAACACTGATAGAGATGCAGAACCAGGTCATGGCACCGCTTGATTTTGAAATGGCGAACCTGCTGCATGAAAATATGCGAATGAACCGGGTGAATCTGATCCTTGAGGATGGTGTTTCTTCTTTTGAAACAACGGACAAAGGTGTGACGATTCATTTAAAAAGCGGAAAATCTGTACAGGCAGATATGGTGCTGCTTTCCATAGGTGTTAAACCCAATAGCACACTGGCGAAGGAAGCAGGTATTACGCTGAATCAGAAGGGCGGTATCGTGGTCAATGAGTATCTTGAGACCTCTGTACCGGGTATATATGCAGTTGGAGATGTCATAGAAGTCGAACATTTTGTTCAGAAGGAACGCACTATGATCCCGCTTGCGGGACCGGCCAACAAACAGGGCCGTATTGCTGCCGATAACATTGCGGGCGATCACAAGAAGTATGAAGGCTCTATGGGAACTGCGGTAGCAAAGGTGTTTGACATGAATGCAGCATCCGTTGGTGTCAGTGAAAAAGTCCTGGCAGCTGCAGGTAAAGAAAAAGGAAAAGATTTTGAGACCATACTGATCAACCAGAAATCACATGCGGGATACTATCCGGGTGCCACACCTGTTTCCCTGAAAATGATCTTTACGAAGAAAGGTGAGATACTTGGCGCACAGATCGTCGGACAGGACGGTGTTGATAAACGAATTGATACCATTGCCACGACAATGCGTCTGAACGGGTCGATCTATGATCTGATGGAATTGGAGCTTGCGTATGCACCGCCGTTCTCTTCGGCAAAAGATCCGGTGAATATGCTTGGCTTTGTGGCAGAGAACGTTATAAACGGACTGGTTCGTTTTATACAGTGGGATGAGCTTGATCAGCTGCTTAAGAACGATCCTTCTGCACAGGATTATACTGTGCTTGACGTGACGGAAGAGATGGAGCGAATGGTATTTAGTATTCCGGGCTCTTATCATATACCGCTTGGACAGCTCCACAAGAGATTCGAAGAACTGAAGAAGGACCAGCTGATCATTCCTTACTGTTCTATCGGGGTCAGATCATATAATGCAGCAAGAATTCTGCAGCAGAATGGATTTTCCAATGTAAAAGTTCTGGCAGGAGGTACAACCTTCTATAAATCAATGCATCACAATGATGAAAAGCAGATCAGCTACGAGTCAGGAAGTGTAACTGTTCAGGAAACAGAAAAAAAGATAAGCTCAGCAGCACAGCCGGCACAGGCGTTTAACCTTGAGAATATTATAAGCAATCAGGAACTTCGTGTTCTGGACTGCTGCGGACTGCAGTGCCCCGGACCGATCATGAAAGTCAATGAACAGATCAGTGATATGAAGCAGAATGAAGTTCTGAAAGTTTCGGCAACGGATATGGGATTTGCCAGAGATATCGACGCCTGGTGCAGAAGAACCGGCAACACACTGCTGAAGACAGAAAGAGAGAACAGAGAGAATATTGTATATATCAAGAAAGGGACCGATGTATGCGATGTTGCGGGTCCTGGAAAGAATGCAGTTACTGAATTGCCGCAGGGCAAGACACTGGTTGTATTCAGCGGTGATATGGACAAAGCTCTCGCGGCATTTATTATTGCAAATGGTGCAGCAGCGATGGGCAGGCCGGTTACGATGTTCTTTACATTCTGGGGTCTTAACATACTTCGTAAAACAGAGAAAGTCTCCGTAAAGAAATCATTTATTGAGAAAATGTTTGGATTCATGATGCCGCGCGGTGTGAATAAACTGAAATTATCCAAAATGAACATGAGCGGTATGGGAACCAAAATGATGAAGATGGTCATGAAGGATAAAAATGTGTCTTCACTGGAAGAACTCATGAAGCAGGCCATGAAAAATGGTGTGAAGCTGATTGCTTGTACCATGTCCATGGATGTTATGGGTATTCAGAAGGAAGAACTGATTGAAGGCGTTGAATTTGCCGGAGTTGCTACCTATCTTGGAGATGCAGAACAGTCTAATGTAAATCTTTTCATATAATGCAGAAAAACTATTGAGATAACGATACGTAAAGAGCATACATTTATATTTGTGTGCTCTTTTTGTGTTATGAACAACACGTTAGTGAATTTTATAATCACGTAATGCAATATTAACTGT
>QKDK01000272.1 GCA_003252135.1 Clostridia bacterium | reverse complement strand
TCGCCCATTAAAGCGGTACGCGAGCTGGGTTCAGAACGTCGTGAGACAGTTCGGTCCCTATCCGGCGCGGGCGCAGGATATTTGAGAGGAGCTGACCTTAGTACGAGAGGACCGGGTTGGACGAACCTCTGGTGTACCGGTTGCACTACCAAGTGCATGGCCGGGTAGCCAAGTTTGGAAGGGATAAACGCTGAAGGCATCTAAGCGTGAAGCCCCCCTCAAGATAAGATATCCCATACGAAAGTAGTAAGACCCCTTGAAGACGACGAGGTCGATAGGGCAGGGGTGGAAGTGCGGTAACGCATGGAGCTGACTGTCACTAATAGGTCGAGGGCTTGACCTTGTATGGTTTGTTAAAAATGGATGGTATAATGTGTAATTGAATAAGGATTAGGCCTAGTGGCTCAGTTGGTTAGAGCGCCGCCCTGTCACGGCGGAGGTCGTCGGTTCGAGTCCGATCTGGGTCGTTTATTGATTATTTACAAGGGATCTTAGCTCAGCTGGGAGAGCATCTGCCTTACAAGCAGAGGGTCATAGGTTCGAGCCCTATAGGTCCCATTCGATGTAAAGATTTGAAGGTTTACCACTGTTATATGCCGATGTGGCTCAATGGCAGAGCAGCTGATTTGTAATCAGCAGGTTATCGGTTCGAATCCGATCATCGGCTTTGAAAAATAAATATTAAATATGGATGGGTTCCCGAGTGGCCAAAGGGGGCAGACTGTAAATCTGTTAGCGACGCTTTCGAAGGTTCGAATCCTTCCCCATCCACTAATCCATTTAGGTGTGGATATTATACTGTCGCGGGGTGGAGCAGTCTGGAAGCTCGTTGGGCTCATAACCCAAAGGTCATAGGTTCAAATCCTATCCCCGCAATCATCAATTATGCTTTACATGCCCAGATAGCTCAGTTGGTAGAGCAGAGGACTGAAAATCCTCGTGTCACTGGTTCGATTCCGGTTCTGGGCATTTCTTTATGTAACGTGTTCACCAATGAGGAATCACAGATTCATGAAGTATGGGATATTAGCTCAGTCGGTAGAGCACTTGACTTTTAATCAAGTTGTCCCGGGTTCGAATCCCGGATGTCTCATTAATTACTACAAAAACAGATTTCTTTTGTTTTTGTAGTTTTTTTTTTGCTAATAGAGTAAAGTGTAAACGCTTGAAACTTTATTATATGAAATAAAATCATATAGATTTTCACCAAATTGTATGGTACAATTTCCTATGAAATGCGCTTAGAAAAGAAGAAGTAGTTTTTTATTCAAACACTTAAAACCTGAAAAGCAGCAATGCCATACTTTGATATAGCAAAGCAGGAATGAGGAAGTAAATGTACGAAGATAATAAGGAAAAAACATCAATAAAAAAAGGAGTAAGAGCAAAAAGAAAAGGTACGAAGAAATGGATCATAATTGACGCAATTCTTATTATAGCAATTATTATTGTAATATTTATTATATTTCAACAAAAGCTTTTGAGCACAGCGTCACAAGGAGAACATAATCCTTCAAAAAATGAGCTGATCAGTGATACACCGGCAGAGACGCTGACTCCGGCAATTACAGTTACTGATATTCCTTTGGTAACTGCGTTACCAACAGTAACGAAGGCTCCATCAGAGACATCGTCACCGACTGCAGAACCATCACCGACAGCAACACCATCACCTGAAATAACGGTTGCTCCAACACCTGTAAGTGATGTATATGATGATGAGTATGCTTCATTTAATACCGATGTTCAAAACTGGTCATTTCGAAGAATGGCAGATCATGTACCGTCTGAGAGCTTTGGTTTCGACACAAAATACAAGTTTGACACACTCGATACTTTTTACATAGACAAGAATGTAACGGAAGACGACAAGGTCATTTATCTGACATTTGACTGCGGATATGAAAATGGTTATTCAGAGCATATTCTGGATGTTCTGAAGGCGCATAATGCAAAAGCGGCCTTTTTTGTTACTTCAGCCTATATAGACCAGGCACCTGAGATTTTAAAACGAATGAAGGAAGAAGGCCATATTGTTGGAAACCATACGATTAATCATCTGAACCTTGCAACACTGAGTGCTGAAGAGGTCGAACATGAACTGCTTGGAAATGCAGAACTATTTAAAGAAGCGACAGGATATGACATGGATTGCTATGTCAGACCACCGGAAGGAGCATATAGTGAAAAGTCTCTGCATATAACAAAGGATCTGGGATATAAAACTATATTCTGGAGCATTGCATACCAGGACTGGGTCGTTGATAATCAGCCGGGTACAGATTATGTTCTGGAGCAATTCCAGAAGTATTACCATAATGGAGCCATAGCACTGATTCACATTGTATCTGAATCGAATAGTGAAGCACTTGATTCTGTTTTGACATATCTTGAAGAGCAAGGATACAGATTTGGAACCTTAGACGAGCTTTGAAATTATGAATCATTATAGGAGGAAAAAATAAATGAATAATATTGAAACAATGTCTATTAATGCAATTCGAGTTTTATCCGCTGATGCCATTCAAAAGGCAAAATCCGGACATCCTGGTTTACCGTTAGGATGTGCCGATGCTGCATATGCACTTTGGGCAAAAGAGATGAAGCACAATCCAGGAAACCCTGACTGGGCGAACAGAGACCGCTTTATACTTTCCGGTGGGCACGGATCTATGCTTTTATACTCCCTTCTGCATTTATTCGGATATGGTTTAAAAAAAGAAGACCTTGCACAGTTCAGACAGCTTGATTCTCTCACACCTGGACATCCAGAATACAAGCACACAAAAGGCGTTGAAGCAACAACAGGACCTTTAGGCGCTGGTATGGGAATGGCAGTTGGTATGGCAATCGCAGAGGAGCATCTTGCGGCAAAATTCAATAAAGCAGGCTTTCCAGTTGTTGACCATTTTACCTTTGCACTCGGCGGTGACGGATGTATGATGGAAGGTATTTCGCATGAAGCATTTTCACTGGCCGGTACTCTTGGCCTTGGTAAACTAATTATCATTTATGACAGTAATAAGATATCCATCGAAGGAAGCACAGACCTTGCTTTCACAGAAGATGTCAGGATGCGTTTTGATGCATATGGCTTCCAGACAATCGTTGTTGAGAACGGAAACGATATGGATGCGGTTACGGCAGCAATCAAAGAAGCAAAAGCAGACACTACACGTCCTTCCATGATTATGATAAGAACAAAAATTGGTTATGGATGTCCAGCAAAGCAAGGCAAGGCAAGTGCACACGGTGAACCTCTGGGTGATGAGAATGTTGCTGCTTTAAAAGAAAATATAGGATGGCCTGCACAGGAACCTTTCTTTGTTCCTGATGAAGTGTATGCAAACTATAAAGCAATTGCAGCTGAAAAAGCAAATGATGAAGCTGCATGGAATGCGATGTTTGCAGAGTACTGCGCAAAATATCCGGAGATGAAAAAAGCCTGGGATGATGAGTTCGATATGAACATTGGTCTTTCTCTGCTTGATGATGCAGACTTCTGGGCATTTGACAATAAACCAGAAGCAACCAGAAATCTTTCCGGCAATACAATCAATAAGCTGAAAGATAAGATACCTGGTCTTTTTGGAGGTGCAGCGGATCTTTCACCTTCAACAAAAACATATATGAAAGATGCCGGAGATTTTTCGAAAGAAGATCGCCTCGGAAGAAATATGCATTACGGCGTTCGAGAGCTTGCAATGACTGCCATGGCAAATGGTCTTACACTGCACGGCTTACGTGGCTTCTGTTCCACTTTCTTTGTGTTCAGTGATTATGTGAAGCCTATGGCACGTCTTTCTTCCATTATGAAAATTCCGACAACCTATGTTCTTACACATGACAGTATCGGTGTTGGCGAAGACGGACCTACACATGAACCGATCGAACAACTTGCCATGCTTCGTTCCATGCCTAATTTTCATGTGTTCAGACCAGCAGATGCAACAGAAACAACCGCCGCTTGGTATGCCGCTGTGACTTCAAAGGAAACACCTACAGCCCTTGTTTTAACAAGACAGAATCTTCCTCAGCTTCCGGGCTCTTCTAAGGAAGCATTAAAAGGCGGTTATGTAGTTTCTGCTTCTAAAAAAGATGTTCCGGATGCTATTTTGATCGCATCGGGTTCTGAAGTATCTCTTGCTGTCTCTGCACAGGAAAAACTTGAAGCTGAAGGAATTGATGTTCGTGTTGTCAGCATGCCATGTATGGACCTTTTTGAAGAACAATCAGCGGAATACAAAGAAATGGTTCTTCCAAAATCAGTACGTGCAAGAGTTGCAGTTGAAGCATTAATTGATTTTGGCTGGGGCAAATATGTCGGACTTGACGGCGCATGTGTTACGATGACTGGCTTTGGAGCATCCGCACCATTTTCAGAGCTTTTCCCTAAGTTTGGTTTTACTACAGAGAATGTTGTTGCAACTGTAAAATCTATACTGTAATCACTTTGGGTTAAAGAAATTAGCACAAATAAAAATAAAGTATTAGAAAAGAGAAGCTGCAATTCAGTGAATGAGAACATGATTCATTGAATTGCAGCTTTTTATATAGAAGTATTTTAAGACGTAATGTTAATCAGTTTATTCTTATAATATCTGCCCTGCCAGGTATCAGAAGCTGATAATACTTTTTGAAAACTATTCAAAACTTCTCTTTTATTACCGCTCCAACGAGGTGCAAGCAGCAGTTTTTTGTCTCCGTCTCCTGTAATCCGATGAATGATAATGTCCGGGGACAGCCGATCAATGCAGGAAAGAAGTATTTCATAATAAGCATTCTGCTGCATCATTAAAAAAATCTGTTCTCGTTCGGAATCGGTTAATGCCTGGTAAAAATCAGCAAGGTCGGTATTCGCCAGTACATGAAGCAGCTGAAGCTTGATGCCCTTTATGGGTTGATTTGAAATGAAATCGATGGTTTCCAGCATCATTTCTTTTGTTTCGTAAGGAAGGCCCAGTATAACATGAACAATAACTTCAATACCTTCACGGGTAAGGTTATCCACAGCACTGACGTATTCAGAAAGAGGATATCCACGGCGGATAAATAAAGCAGTTGATTCATGTATTGTCTGAAGACCAAGCTCTACCCAGACTGGCTTTTGTTTATTTAGTCTTGCAAGAAGCGATATAACTTCGGGACCCAGGCAGTCAGGACGTGTGGCAATAGATATGGCACACACATCAGGCTCTAGGATTGCTTCCATATATATGTTTTCAAGATAATCGACAGAAGCATAGGTATTGGTAAATGCCTGAAAATATGCAATGAATTGATGCTGTTCCTGATTCTTTGGCATTTTGCAAAAAATCTTTTGCTTTGCCATAGACAATTGCTCGTGAATAGACAGTTCACTGGAAGAAGCAAAATCACCGGAGCCTCCCGCACTGCAGAAAATACACCCGCGCTGTCCACAGGTGCCGTCTCTGTTTGGACAGGTAAGACCTGCATTCAGAGACAACTTATATGTCTTACATCCAAAACGGGTTTGCAGGTATTCATTTAGAGTTTTATATCTTTGTTGTGGATAACTTTTGCTGTTCATCATTTACCCCATTCCTGCGTTGATCTTTGCATATATTACATTTGAAAGAGTGGTGATGTATGCGGCACACTTTAATGCGCTTTTGAATAATTTATTATAGCATAGAATCCGAAAGACTGTTAGAATAAACTGTACAGATAACGAACAACAAAACAAATTATAACAAAACAAATTACAACAAAACAAAATCACAAAAAAGCAGGAGATAAGCATGATCAAAAATGTAATATTTGATATTGGACAGGTGCTTGTAGCATTTCACTGGAAAGAATTCATAAAAGATATGTTTGAGGATGATTTGCTTGCGCAGAAAGTAGGTGCAGCTACGGTTGGTTCTCCACTTTGGAAAGAGGTAGACCGAGGAGAGATTTTACTGCAGGAGCTGATTGATACCTGTGCAAATGAAAACCCAGATATCTCAGCAGAAATCCGGGCTTTTTTTGCCCGGAGAAATGAGATCGCAGTACCCTTTCCATTCGCAAAAGAATGGGTAGAGGAAGTAAAAGCCTGCGGAAAAAAAGTGTATCTGCTTTCAAACTATTCAGAAGAAGCATATCTTTACCTGGAGGAAAGGGCTGATTTTATAAAGCTTGTTGACGGAAAAATGATTTCCTATACAATTAAGAAGGTCAAACCGGAGCGTGAAATATACCAGGCACTGCTTGATACGTACCATATTCTTCCTGAAGAGTCTATTTTTCTCGACGACGTTCCAGAAAATCTGAAGGCCGCAAAGGACATGGGATTTCAGACACTTCTTGTTGAGGATCAGTTAAAAGCGAGAGAAGAGCTTTTAACAATTATAGCATGAATAACTCTGTGCTTGATATGTATATAATTTTTAGGAATACATGGTCACCTGAGCAGTAAGATCGCTATATATCTGCATGATTTTATAATTAAAAATTTGTTTGAAAAGGCAGGTAACATGATCACGAGTAAATGCAGGCTTGCTAGTCAGCAACCAGCAAAGGTCGTAAACTCTGTAAAAGCTACAACCAGTAAAGGTCGTAAACCCTGTAAAAGCTGCAACCAGTAAAGCAAATAACATATTAATGGATTGAACATAGGCAGCGATTCAATGAAAAAAGCCCTGAATCCAGGGCTTTTTTGATAGCTTTATTTCTGACCGTAATATGCATTGGCACCGTGCTTTCTTAAATAATGCTTGTCCAATAATTCTTGCTGCATTGGAGAGATGGTCATTCCTGACAGTGACAGGTTATGCCATGCCATGAAGGCGACTTCTTCTAAAACAACTGCATTATGCACAGCATTATGAGGATCGGTTCCCCATGTGAAAGGACCGTGGCTGTGTACAAGAACAGCCGGAATATCATCTGGTTCTATCTTTGCGGATATAAAACGTTCGATAATAACATTACCGGTCTCGCGTTCGTAAGCACCGGAAATTTCTTGCTGTGTCATCTTTCTGGTACAGGGAATTTCACCATAAAAATAATCTGCATGTGTTGTGCCAAGAGCAGGGATGCCAAGACCAGACTGTGCAAATGTAGTCGCCCAACGTGAGTGGGTGTGGACAACACCGCCCAGATTTGGAAAGGCATTGTATAGTGCAAGATGCGTGGCGGTATCTGATGATGGTTTATAACGTCCCTCCACATGATTACCTTCCAGATCAATAACGACCATATCATGTACGGTCATTGATTCATATTCGACGCCGGATGGTTTGATCACGACAAGTCCATTCTTGCGGTCTATCCCTGATACATTACCCCAGGTAAATGTTACCAGACCATATTTAGGAAGAAGCATATTCGCTTCATAAACCTCTTGAATTAATTTTTCCAGCATAAGGTTACTCCTTTCATAATAACAACTTGTTTATTTTGTGTTGTACTGACAAGGCTGCGCTTGTTCCGTGACCAGAATGCATCTTTCACAAAAGCTTCAGAAAAATCAGTATTCAGGCACAGTTCCTGCTAAAAGCAAGGGTTTAGGCAAGTCATCAGCCAGACATGCAGGTTATAATGCTGTATAGGAAAAGTATAGCACAAACAGTGCAGATTGTGAAGTATATTTAATAAAGATAAATGTATAATAATTCAAACAATGGTAAACAAAAACTTCCGGTGGCATATCCCCCGGAAGTCGATGTTTTGATGGTAAAAGAGCAGTTTTCTAATTATCCAGTGATTTTTTCTTTGATACGGTGACTGATTCAAGAAAACAGTCAAACATTGAGTCAACCTCTGCCTTTGGCATCTTTGGTGTAATAAAGCTGACCAGAGGAACAATGATCAGGCTTACGATCATGGCGATAGCACCTGCAATAATAGGAGAAGAGAAATAACCGAAAATCATATTTGTAACTGTGATACCGACACCGCTTGCCATACTTGCCCACACAGCAAGACGACTGACTTTTTTAGAGTAAAGGCTGAAGATCAACGGACCAAGGAAAGATCCTGCAAGTGCGCCCCATGAATATCCCATCAGCTGCGCAATAAATGCATTTTTCTTCAATGCCACAACAACTGACAGCGCTACGAAGAAGACGATCATTATACGAAGGACGAGCAGCTGTTTTTTGTTGTCCATTTTCTTTATGAAGTTACCTTTGATAAAATCAAGTGTCAGGGTCGAGCTTGACGTAAGTACAAGAGAAGACAGTGTTGACATGGAGGCAGAAAGAACCATGACAACAGTAATACCGATCAGTATATCGGAAAGTGAGGAAAGCATGCTAGGAATGATCGTATCATATGCGACTGTTCCGGTGGCAGTATAGATAGCAGCTGAATCAAAAAGCCGTCCGAAGCCGCCAAGGAAATAGCAGCCGCCAGCTATGATAAAAGCAAATGCTGTCGAAACAATGGTCCCGGTTTTTATAGAACGTTCATCTTTAATTACGTAAAATTTATGAACCATCTGCGGAAGACCTAAAGTGCCTAGTGAAGTGAGTACAATTACGCTTAAAAGTGTCAGTGGATCCGGACCGAAGAAGGAAGCAAAAATTCCGGGTGTCGAATTAGTTGTGTCTGTAACATTTGCAAGGGAGGATAAGGCTTCTGTAAAACCGCCCTGTCCTGCCAGTACAGCGCCAATGATAAAGGCAATACTCACCAGCATAATAATACCCTGAATAAAATCGTTGATAGAGGAAGCCATATATCCGCCGAGAACAAGATAAAAGCCTGTAAAGACAGCCATTCCGATAACACAGGCAGTGTAGGGAACATTAAAAGCCATTGCGAATAGTCTCGAAAGACCATTATAAATCGATGCAGTATAAGGAATCAGGAAAATAAAGGTTATCATAGAGGCTGCTATCTTGATTGGCTTGTTATTAAAGCGTTTGCCAAAATACTCAGGCAGAGTGGAAGCTGACAGATGATTGGTTATGACTCTGGTTCTTCTGCCCAATATGACCCATGCAAGAAGGCTTCCGACTAGTGCATTAAAAATACCGATCCAGGTTGCCGATATACCGAATTTCCAGCCGAATTGTCCGGCATAACCAATGAAAACAACAGCAGAAAAGTAAGAAGTACCGTAAGAAAAAGCTGTTATCCATGGGCCGACGGTACGTCCTCCGAGCACGAAATCGTTAGCGCTGTTTACTTTTTTTCTTGTATACAGACCAACAGACAGCATAATTGCAAAAAACACGATCAACATAAGAATTTTAATTACCATAAGTTTCCTCTCCCTTCAAATAATTGAAAATAAAAATATCCCCGTTGCTTTGTTGCATCAACGTTTCGACGCTTTGGTGCAATAAAGTCTCATGTTGAAAATGATAGCATTAATATCATGGCTGTGTCAATTAGTTATTCCCGATTATTTCATAAAATTATCAGTAAAAAGGGAATTGCAAAAACGCATAAATATCCCAAAACAATTGACATATCAGTTGGAAATGCTATAATTTAAAGTAAATTTACTGCGCTAAAGCTTCAACGCAAAAACGCGAAAAGCAGGCAGTGCAATGCATTGGAGGATACGAATGATTTGGGCAAAAGAAGAGACCTGTACACGTGCCGAGATGGAGGAAATACAGCTCGCCAGGTTGAAAGAACAGGTTACATGGGCATATGAAAAAGTAGCACCTTACCGCAGCAAAATGGAGGAAGCAAGGTTACGACCGGAACATATCAAGTCACTGGCAGACTTAAAAAACCTTCCATTTACTGTAAAGAAAGATTTCAGAGATCATTATCCTTACGGATTGTTTGCGGTACCGGTGGATGACATGGTTAGAATTCATGCTTCCTCAGGAACGACAGGAAAACCGACCGTGGTCGGTTATACAAAAGAAGATATGGCTAACTGGACAGAGACTGTGACAAGAGTGGCTGCACTTGGGGGTGCGACAAGCCATGATATTGCACAGATCTGTTTTGGTTACGGGATGTTCACCGGAGCTCTCGGACTGCATTACGGACTGGAGAATCTGGGTGCGGCGGTAGCACCGACATCTTCCGGGAATACAGAAAAACAGCTGATGTATATGAAAGATTTTGGGACAACGCTTCTGGTGGCAACGCCATCTTATGCACTTCATATGGGTGAGGTTGCAAGGAAAATGGGGTTAGACCCACAGAAGGATCTGAAAGTTAAAATTGGACTATTTGGCGGAGAAGGCATGACAGAACCCATGAGACAGGAGATGTACAAGCTTTGGGGCGATGACTTCAAAGCAACGCAGAATTACGGTATGAGTGAGCTGAACGGTCCAGGTCTTTCAGGAGAATGTCTCGAACTTTGCGGAATGCATATCCACGAAGATCATTTTATACCGGAAGTCATCAATCCTGAGACCGGAGAAGTTCTGCCGGCGGGTGAAAAAGGCGAACTTGTCATTACCTGCCTTACCAAAAAAGGGCTGCCTATGATCAGGTACAGAACAAGAGATATCACAAGGCTTTTCTATGAACCGTGCAAATGCGGCAGAACAACATGCAGGATGGAGAATCTGTCCGGCAGGAGCGATGATATGCTGATCATCAGGGGTGTCAATGTATTTCCGACGCAGATCGAGGAGGTACTCCTTCGAATTCCCGAGATTGGACCGCATTATGAAATTATTGTCGAAAGAATCAATCATCTGGATACAATGTCCATAAAGGTTGAACTGGTGGATGAATCGCAGCTTGAATCTTACGGCCAGTTAAATGATCTGGCAAAAAAAGTTCGCGGAAATCTGAAATCTGTGCTTGGTCTGGATGCTGACATCAAGCTGGTCGCACCTGGAACCCTGAAACGATTTGAAGGAAAAGCAAAGCGTGTAACAGACCTGCGTAAGGAACTTGGTCTGAATTGTTAAAGAGTAACGTAAAACCGAAAGGAGAACAGGTTGTGTCAGATAAAGTAATCATGCTTGGCAATGAAGCTATTGCCAGAGGAGCATATGAAGCAGGTGTTAAGGTTTCCGCAGCATATCCGGGAACACCAAGTACTGAAATCAGCGAAAACATTGTTAAATATAAAGAGATTTATTCAGAATGGTCACCAAATGAAAAAGTTGCAATGGAGGTGGCCATCGGTGCATCCATCAGCGGAGTTAGAGCACTGGCATCCATGAAGCATGTCGGTGTCAATGTGGCTGCAGACCCGCTCTATACGGTATCCTATATCGGAGCAAACGGAGGACTGGTCCTGGCAGCAGCGGATGACCCGGGACTCTACAGTTCGCAGAATGAGCAGGATACAAGGGCTGTTGCAAGAGCTGCAAAGGTGCCTGTGCTGGAACCGTCGGACAGCGAAGAAGCAAAGGAATTTACCAAGTTTGCCTTTGACCTGAGCGAACAATACGACACCCCCGTCATCGTCCGTGTAACGACAAGGCTTTCTCATTCTCAGGGCATGGTCGAGCTTTGTGAAAGAACAGAAAGAGAAGACAGACCTTATGTGAAAAATATTGCGAAAAATGTTATGATGCCGGGAAATGCAGTAAAAAGACATTTGCATGTTGAAGACAGAGAAAAGCGCATGGCAGTTGACGGCTGCTCAATGGCTGTTAATAAAGTAGAATATAATGACAGAAAAATCGGTGTTATAACGGCAGGAATTCCTTATCAGTATGTAAAGGAAGCAATGCCTGATGTTTCTGTGTTAAAACTTGGACTGGTAAATCCGCTTCCTAAAAACCTGATCATGGAATTTGCCGAAAATGTTGAAACATTATATATTGTTGAAGAACTTGATCCAATCATTGAAGAGCAGGTAAGAGCCTGGGGAATCAAAGCGATAGGAAAAGAAATATTAACCATTCAGGGCGAATACAGCGCAAATCTGCTCAGGACAGCTATCCTCAGGCAGGAGCTCGAGATCGAACAAGCAGCAGCAGCGCCGATGCGCCCGCCGATTCTTTGCCCCGGCTGTCCGCACCGCAGTACCTTCCATGTTCTGAGTAAGTTAAAGATCCATGCTGCAGGCGATATCGGCTGTTATACACTGGGAGCGGTGGCTCCGCTCAGCGTCATCGATACCACGATCTGCATGGGCGCCAGCATCAGTTCACTGCATGGTATTGAAAAAGCAAAAGGAAAAGAATTTATCAAAGACTGGGTTGCTGTTATCGGAGATTCGACCTTTATGCACACCGGCATCAATTCACTGATCAATGCGGTATATAATCAGGGAACCGGAACTATATTGATTCTTGATAATTCAACAACAGGAATGACAGGCCATCAGGATCATGCAGCTACGGGAAAAACACTGATGGGAGAAACAGTCCCTGCAATCGACCTGGAGATGCTCTGTAAATCGATCGGTATAAAAAATGTCGTTTCAGTCGGTGCTTTTAACACAGAAAAACTGGAACAGGTCATCAAAGAGGAAGTGGCAAAAGATGAGCTTTCAGTGGTAATTGTAAAAGCGCCCTGTGTATTGCTGGATAAGAAGGCCATTACATCTCAATATAAAATCAATACAGATATCTGTACAAAATGCGGTATGTGCATGAAACCGGGCTGTCCGGCTATCACAAGAAGATCAGATAAGAGTGTGGTGATCAATGATACTATGTGCAACGGATGCGGACTTTGCGCGCAGATCTGTAAATTTGGAGCGATTCAAAAGTCTGATAAATAATGAGTATATGAATAAGCAAAATGAAATGAAAAAATGAAGTGCAAAAGTAAAATACAGAAATGAAATACAGAAGCGAAGTGCAGAAGTGAGGGTAAGATGAAAACAACGAAAAATATAATGATCGTCGGAGTAGGCGGTCAGGGAACACTGCTGACTAGCAGAATCCTCGGGGGTATTACCATTCATGCAGGTTTTGATGTTAAACTTTCTGAGGTACATGGGATGGCACAGCGAGGCGGCAGCGTGGTAACGTTTGTCCGGTACGGTGAAAAGGTCGCTGAACCGATTGTTGAAGAAGGGCAGGCAGATGTCCTGATTGCATTTGAACGGCTAGAGGCTTATCGATACGCGCATTATCTGAAAAAGGATGGGGTCCTGATACTGAACGATCAACGCATTGACCCGATGCCGGTTGTCATCGGAGCAGCAGTATATCCGGAGAATATAATAGAAATGCTGCAGAGCAGGCATAAAGTAATTGCAGTTGATGCAATGAGCATTGCGAAGGAACTTGGAAATGCCCGAACCTTTAATATTGTAGTACTCGGTGTTGCGGCACAGCATATGGACTTTTCAAAAGAAGACTGGCTGGAAGTGATTGAGAAGCTTGTCCCGCCAAAAACAGTCGAGATAAACAAAAAGGCATTTGTAACAGGATTCGAATTACAGAAGATCAACGCGTAAGGAGGAGAATGATATGGTAAAACAGCTCTCTGTATTTGTGGAGAATGAAGTTGGAAGTCTTGCAAAAGTAACACGTGTTCTTCGAGAAAATAATATCAGTATCCGTGCAATTGCTTCTTTTGACTCACCAGAGTTTGGAATTCTGCGACTGATGGTGGATAAGACAGGTGAAGCAAAGCGCGTTCTGACAGAAAATGGATTTATTGTTAAACTGACAGATGTTGTTGCAATTGAGCTTGTGGATAAACCAGGCGAGCTGGACCGTGTCATGTGGATTCTTGCTGATGCCAGACTGGAAATCAACTACATTTACTCATTTGTTCTGCGCGGGCAGAGCGAACCGCTGATGCTGATGAATCTTGACAGAATGGAAGAGGCGGAAAAGGTTCTGATGGAAAATGGGGTCATGGTCACGGAAAAGCTTACGCAGGAATGAGAAATAAACAGGTGATACAGAAGTAAACAGGTGATACAGAAGTAATTTGAATAACAAAAAGGAATAGGAAAGTGTATTGCGAAATAAAATGACTATATATAAGAAAGGGATGGTTCTTAAACGATGATCTGGAATGAGACAAAAGAGTGTATGAGCCGCGATCAGATTCAGACGCTGCAAAGCGCAAGGCTTGTTAAAATGGTAAACAACGTTTATCATAATGTGGAATTTTATCGTAAAAAGATGCAGCAGATGGGGCTGGAACCAGGCGATATTCAGGGAATTGAGGATTTATCGAAGCTGCCGTATACAACAAAAGATGATTTACGTGACAACTATCCATTTGGTCTGTTTGCAGTTCCAGAATCAGAAATCGTACGTGTTCATGCGTCATCCGGAACAACGGGAAAAGCTACGGTTGTGGGATATACAAGAAGAGATATTGAGATGTGGTCGGAGTGTGTGGCACGAGTACTTACTATGGGCGGAGTAGGACGAAATGACAAGGTTCAGATATCGTATGGCTACGGACTGTTCACCGGCGGACTGGGTGTGCATTATGGTGCTGAAAATGTTGGTGCCATGGTCGTACCGCTTTCTACCGGAAATACAAAAAAACAGCTCACCCTGATGGAAGACTTTGGCGTCACAACAATTTGCTGTACTCCGTCTTATCTGATGTATCTGACAGAAGCGCTGGAAGAAGAAGGAAAGGTAGGGAAGATCAAGCTGAAAAGTGCGATCTGCGGAGCCGAACCCTGGACAGATGGCATGAGGAATGAAATTGAAAGAAGATTAGGTATTACTGCTTATGACATTTATGGTCTGAGCGAGATTCTCGGACCGGGTGTTGCCGGAGACTGTGAGTATCATACCGGCCTGCATGTTTATGAAGATCATTTTATTCCTGAAATCATAGATCCAAAGACCCTGCAGCCGGTTGCGCCTGGAACAGTGGGAGAGCTGGTATTCACTCCTGTAACAAAAGAAGCCCTGCCTTTGTTCCGCTATAGAACAAAGGACCTTACAAGCATTTCTTATGACAAATGTCCGTGCGGTCGGACCATGGCAAGACTTTCAAGGTTCCAGGGACGGTCCGATGATATGCTGATCATCAGAGGAGTTAATGTGTTTCCTTCTCAGGTGGAGGCAGCGCTGCTTGAAATGGGTGGGGTAACACCAAACTATCTGCTGGTTGTCGACCGTATCAATAATCTTGATACACTTGAAGTACAGGTCGAAGCAGATGATTCCTTCAACTTTGATGAGATTCGTGAGCTGGAGAATATGACAAAGAGAATTGAAAGAACGCTGGAGCAGGCACTTGGCGTTGTCGCACACGTAAAACTGGTCGAACCAAAGACACTTGCCAGAAGTGAAGGTAAAGCAAAACGTGTCATTGATAACAGAAAACTGTATTGAAAAGTAAAGGAGGAAGTCAGATGTTAATAAAGCAATTATCAGTCTTTATAGAAAACCGCGAAGGCAGGCTTTTAGAAGTTACAGATGTTCTCGCAAAACATGATATTAATATAGTAACCCTGAGTCTTGCTGATACTTCTGAATACGGAATTTTACGTGTCATTGTTTCAGACCCCGAAAGAGGACGCGAGGTTCTTAAGGAAGCAGGCATTTCTGCAAAATTTACAGATGTAATCGCCGTAAGAGTTCCCAATAAAAGCGGCCAGCTGCAGCAGATTCTAAAGGTGGTATCTGAGGCCGGCAGCAACATTGAATATATGTATGTTCTGTCAACTGGAGTAAACTCCTCTGTAATATTAAAAGTAAGTGATACACAGCCTGTTGCAGACAACTTACAAAAGGCAGGTTTTATCCTGTATAAAGCAGAAGAAGTATACAGCTTTCAGGCATAACAGCAGTTGATTAATGGATATACAAAGAGATGCAAAGGAATACAAAGGAATACAAAGGAAAAGAAGAGGTCTGCACCTCTTCTTTTTTGACTTGGGAGTCTTATGTATAATACTTTATATTAATAGGAAGAAATGCAATAAAAATGCTTCCTTATTAATATAGCGATGACCAGTTCAAAACATTATACCTGAGTACAGTGCATGTCCTGAACGTTCAAAAAGGAAAACTGATTATTCACTTAAAATCTCAGCAACTGCAGCGATGAATTTTTTACTCTGATCCATCGTGCCAATACTTACACGACTGGATGCAAAGGTACCGATTAGAATTTTCTTTTCCTTTAATTTTGCAGTCATATCCGCAGGAGCGAGTTTTGAGTCGAAGAAGATAAAGTTGGTCTGGGAAGGATAGACCTTGCATCCAAGCTTTGAAAGCTCAGCAGTGATATATTCTCTGCATTCTTTATTTTTTGCGCGTACATCTTTTACATATTCTTTATCATTTAAAGCGGCAACTGCAGTAGCCTGCCCAACATTGCTGACATTCCATGCATGTGAGGACTTGCCGAACTCGTCGGCAATTTCAGCACTGGCAATACCGTAACCAACACGCAGACCTGCCATTCCGTGGATCTTCGAGAAGGTACGGAGAACGATCATAGGCTTATCGTAACCAGACTGGATCATCCGAACCATACTGCTGTTTTCTTCACGATCAACATATTCGATATAAGCCTCATCTACAACAACAAGAATAGATTCAGGAACCTTGCGAATAAAAGCTTCTACTTTATCAGAAGCAATATGTCCGCCTGTCGGATTGTTCGGGTTGCAGATAACAATGATTTTAGTTTTATCAGTAATCTTGCTGTACAGGGCATCAAGATCAAAGCACATATTTTCATCCAGCGGAGCGGTCACACAGGTTGCACCGTAGTCATTTGCCATATCACGAAATGCATCGAAGGTCGGTTCACAAAAGAGGACCTCGTCACCTGGGTTGATGAAGATCGCTCCTACCATATCGATCAGAGCGCTCGAACCTGCAACAGTGATTATATTAGCCCATTCCAGATTAAATTCCTTTGCCAGTGCTGTCTTTAAGTCAATTGCAAAGAAGTCAGGATAATAACTGGATTTTGCAGTTGCTTCAACAAATGCCTGATATGCCTTTGGAGACATACCATACTGATTCTCATTATAATTCATACGGATAATATCATCAGGAGTGGAACTGCTTCTTTTTCTGCTGGCACGGTTGCTGGCAGGTTTCTTCCTAATTGCTTCATTCAATAATAGATTTACGTTCATATATAGTTCTCCTCTCGCTTATAGGTCTGTTCTTTAGTATTTTATGAAAGATGCCTCTTCATATCTTTTAACTTTCGGGCAGGGACATGGTAAGGAAAACAAATACCTGCGGCCTAGCATACTTCTGTTAGGAAGCACCACATTGTACTTGCCGAAGAAGAATAGATGATAGGAAGTGAAATCGAAGCAATTCGATTATATGAAAGTTCAAAGTACCTGATCAAACACACAAAATTCTCGTAAATGGAGCAATTTAATGATATTTGTTCATCATGGAGGAATTTTATACGAAATCTAAAAGACAGTCAATAGTACAAAATCTAAAACGCCTTTGCTATATTTAGAGATTTTACATTTGGATTGTAATTATTACAAAGAAAAGGCAAAGGAAGATGTAAAATCCCTTTGCCTTTTGTTCAAACTACAGCTACATTGTTAATTTATTACAGAAACAGGTGTTCCGGCCAGATATGCCCTAAAGTTTTCGATAGCCATATCGGTTGCACGAAGTCTGGATGCTCTTGTAAGCCAGGCAATATGACCGGTAATAATGGCATTTTCACAATGAAACAATGGAATATCAGCCTTTGGAGGCTCATCGCGAACAACATCAAGTCCTGCGCCGTATATTTTGCCGCTTTTCAAAGCATCATACAGATCTTCTTCTACGATAAGACCACCTCTGGCAGTATTGATCAGAATAACACCATCCTTCATCTTTGCGATTGTTTCTTTGTTGATCATATCAGCACTGCTTGCAGAAAATGGGGCGTGCAAAGATATCACATCACTTCTTTTAAGCAGTTCGTCAAAAGATACCTGTTCAATGAAATCATATTCAGCACCGGTCTTTTTATTACGGCTAAAGGAAAGAACCTTCATACCAAAGCCCTGTGCCATCTTGGCAAGAGCAAAGCCTATAGAGCCAAGACCTACAATACCAATTGTCTGTCCATAAAGTTCGATCTGAGGTGTAAGCAGTCTTGTAAATGCGGCGTCACCTCCGTTTGGTTTTGTCCAGTCAACATTCTTTAGATATTCTGAATGGATGTGTGTGTGATGACAGACTTCCATAAGAAGTGACCAAGCATATTCTGCGATCGTCTGTGAACCATAGATGGTATTTGTGATCGTGATACCTTTTTCTCTTGTCATGGGCACATCGAATTCTTCCCAGCCGTGTCCCAGTGTTGCGATGTATTTAAGATTTGGATGCTTGCTTAAAAAATCTGCATTGATACAGTAAGATGAAATCCAGACGCCGAAGACAATATCTGCATCACCAATTATTTCATGCAGTTCATCTCCAAAAGGGTAATGATCCGGAGTTTTGATAACAAGCTCTGTAACTTCCGGTATATGTGCAAGTGCTTTCCAATGTTCTGTGATCTCTGCAGCTATATTATCGATCTGCAGGGACGATTCCTGAATAACGACTACTTTCATAGTAATCTCCTTTTCATTATTGATTAAGTTAATGGTTGGTAAAGAAACAGTTGTTACTTTCAATAAATATAAAGGGGTGTGACTTTTCGCTAGCCTATATTCTATTTACAGATATAAATTATGTCAAGTGATTTCTCACAAGCACGTAAGTATACGGAGAGAATTTCGGAAATGAGAAATATTTTGATAAAAAATTATAAAAATTTATTGACAGAAGAAAAATTATGTGCTAATAATAGTCACATGAAAGATGCAACGGCGCTTAAACTCATGTTTAGGCGCTCTTTTTTTTAAAGTTTTATAAAGGTTTGTGATGTATTCGCTGATTGATTTATGGATGTAAGTAACAAACATAAGAACCATGTATATTTATTTGTGTTCGTAAATTGCACCATGATTTATATGTAACGTTACAATTTTAAAAATGAAAATACTGCTTTTACTGACAACGGAGTCATTAGACCTCGTTGTCATTTTATTTTGAAATAACAGGAAAGAAGGTGCGGGCTTTGGTTAAATATCTGATAAAACGAATCGGTATCGGAGTTTTAACGCTTTTTGTTCTAGTAGCAATAACATTTGCAATGACCAAATTGATGCCGGGTAGTCCACTGCAATCGAAAAATGTTTCTGGTGAAGTACTCGAAAAGATGGAAGAAAAATACGGGCTGAATAAACCTGTAATCGAACAGTTCTTTATATACTGCAAGAACCTGCTGCATGGAGATTTCGGAACTTCCTACAAAAAAGTCGGTACTGAGGTTACAGATATAATACTTTCAAGAATCCAGCCAACACTTCGTCTCGGTATTGTTACTTTTATATTGACCCTCGTTGTAGGCGTCAGTGCCGGTATTGCCATGGCAAAGACAAAAAGTAATTTTATAAGAGGACTCTGGCTTTCTGGTCTGACACTTGGTGTAAGCGTGCCAAACTTTATCGTGGCGCTGCTGCTGCTCATTATCTTTGGTGTACAGCTTCGCTGGTTTCCGGTCCTTGGTCTTGACACTCCGATGAATTACGTGCTGCCTGCAATTGCACAGGGACTCTATCCGATATCAGCTGTGGCCAGACTTACCCAGACTAGCTATGAAGATGTCATGCGTCAGGATTATGTAACAATGGCAAAAGCAAAAGGGCTAAGCAGCAGTGCCATTACTTTTCGCCATATTCTGAAAAATGCACTTCTTCCAGTCATTACCTATATGGGACCGATGGTTGCATTTCTTCTTACCGGCAGTGTTGTTATCGAAAACCTGTATACAATTCCCGGAATCGGAAAAGAATTTGTTAACGCCATAAGTAACCACGACTACACACTGGTTATGGGAATCACCATTTTCATTGGCGCAATTATCATAATATGTAATATGATTTCTGACCTGATCTGTTCCTTTGTAGATCCCCGGATTAAAAATACACTGTAGAGGAGGAATGTTATGGACGACAGAGAAGCGATACTGTTTCGCAAGCTGGAAGCAGAAGAAAAAAATGATGAGTTCATCGCTGTTGAGAGCCAGACCTTCCTGCAGGCAGCAATGAAGAATTTCAGACATAATAAAAGAGCACTGGCAGGAGCTGTCATCTTACTGATTGTTATTCTGCTTGCAATATTTGGACCAATGATCAGTCCTTATTCCTATGAAACACAAAATACAGCCTTAAAAAATGCGGCACCAAGCGCTGCACACTGGTTTGGAACAGATAAATTCGGACGGGATATCTTTGTAAGAATTCTGTATGGAGCACGAATCAGCTTAATGGTCGGGCTTGTAGCAGCTATCATCAATCTTGTTATCGGAACTGTTTACGGCGGTATTTCCGGATATATCGGCGGGAAGACAGACATGCTGATGATGCGTATTGTAGATATTATCTATTCTGTACCCGCAATGCTTTATATTGTTTTGATCATGCTGATCTTTGGTGCCAGCGTTACCAGTGTAATGATCGGTATTTCAATTTCAAGCTGGATTGATATGGCAAGAATCGTAAGGCAGGAGGTCAGGAGCCTGAAAGAACAGGAATTTGCCATGGCAGCCTTTGTCATCGGTGCCAGTGATAAACGAATTCTATTCAAGCATCTGCTCGTTAATACAGTGGGACAGATTATCGTTACCGTAACACTGATGGTACCGCAGGCTATCTTTACGGAAGCCTGGTTAAGTTTCCTTGGTGTAGGTATTTCGGCACCGCTTGCCAGCTGGGGAACACTGGCGCAGGATGCCCGTGCATTGATCGAGATCTACCCGATGCAGACTGCTTACCCTATGCTTGCTATCTGTATAACAATCTTTGCCTTCAACTTTGTCGGTGAGGGATTAGGAACAGCACTGGATCCAAAAGCAAAACGTTAGGAGATGATGCGATGAGTCTATTAGAGATAAAAGGACTGACAACAGAATTTAAAACAAGCCAGGGAATTGTCAAAGCAATCCGCGGAATCGATTATACGCTGGAAAAAGGCGAAATTCTGGGAATCGTAGGAGAATCCGGGTCTGGAAAGAGCGTTGGTATGCTTTCCCTGATGGGACTGCTTGCTGAAAATGGCAGTGTTGTAGAAGGAACCATCCTCTTTGACGGGGAAGATATCACACCCTCTGGACTTGACTCTAGAAAGAAAAAAAGAGCATATGAAACAAGAATGCGGGCAATCAGGGGAAATGATATTGGAATGATTTTTCAGGATCCGATGTCCTTTCTGAACCCGATCATTACCATAGGCAGACAAATGACCGAAGGAATTCTCTGTCACGAAAAAATTACAAAAAAAGAGGCAGAGAAAAGAGCAGTTGAGCTGATGAACCTGGTGGGTATTCCTTCCCCCGAAAGCAGGCTCAAACAATATCCTTATGAATTTTCAGGCGGTATGAGACAGCGTATCATCATAGCTATCGCACTGGCCTGTAACCCGAAACTGATCATTGCTGATGAACCTACAACAGCACTGGATGTTACCGTACAGGCGCAGATACTGGAACTGATCAAGAATCTGACGAAAAAAACAGAGACCGGCGTCATAATGATCACCCATGATCTTGGTGTTGTTGCATCCATGTGTGACAGAATCAGTATCATGTACGGCGGCAATATTATGGAAGAAGGAACAACAGATGAGATTTTTTATGAACCGAAACATCCGTACACCAGAGGACTTCTCAATAGTATCTCAAACAGTGAAGGTGATAAAAAAGAACCATTAAAGCCTATTCCGGGAACCCCGCCCGATCTTTTGAAACTAAAAAAAGGATGTCCTTTTACGGCACGATGCTCTGAAGCTATGGCGATATGCCAGGATTACAATCCTTTGAAAACTGAGTTTTCAAAGACACATAAATGTAATTGCTGGCTCTACTGCAGAGATCGTTACCAGGAGGTACTGGAAGGAGAGAAAGCCAATGAATGAAAAACCCATACTGGAGTTGAATAATTTATCGAAGGTCTTTCCTGTCAAGGGCGGAAAAAAAGTACATGCGGTGAACAATGTCAGTCTGACACTGAACAAAGGAGAGACACTGGGCATCGTTGGTGAATCCGGCTGCGGAAAAAGCACCATGGGAAGAACGATATTAAAGATATACGAACCGACAAGCGGACAGATCATATTTAACGGCAGGGATATCACCGGCCTGTCAAGAAAGCAGATGCTTCCTTATAGAAAAAAGATGCAGATGATCTTTCAGGATCCTTATGCATCATTGAATCCGAGATTTACAATCGGTGATATTATTGAAGAACCAATGATCATCCATAAAATAGGCACACCGGAAGAAAGAAAAGCAAAGGTTCAGGATCTGATCGAAACGGTAGGACTGAAACCTGATCATATCAGAAGATACCCGCACGAGTTTTCCGGCGGACAGAGACAGAGAATCGGAATTGCAAGAACACTTACCCTGCAGCCGGATTTCATTGTCTGCGATGAACCGATCTCGGCGCTTGATGTATCCATTCAGGCGCAGATCATCAATTTACTGGAAAGAATCCAGAAGGAAACAGGTATCAGCTATTTATTTATAGCTCACGATCTTGGCATGGTTCATCACATCAGTCATAAGATCGGCGTTATGTACCTGGGCAATCTAGTTGAATATGGCAGCTCGGATGATATTTATAAGAATCCGCTGCATCCATATACAAGAGCTTTAATCTCTGCAGCACCAATTCCAGATCCAAATCAGTCCCGGGCAAAATCAAGAATCATACTGGAGGGAGAGGTTCCAAGCCCGTTGAACCCGCCGCCAGGATGTGCTTTTGCCGGACGATGTGCACACGCTACAGAAGAATGCCGCAGAAAAAAACCAGAGATGGTCGATTTTGAAGGCAGAAAGGTTGCATGTTTCTTATATGCAGCAGACTAAAAAGTGAAATAAGGCAAATCCATAAGAAAAGATGTGTAGGAATGGGCCGTTTTCAAAATGCAGCAAGGTAAAAAATCAGAGTGTCTTAAGGAGACAGAACGGAGGAATGTATGAAAAATTTTAAGAAAGTAATCGCAGCGCTTTTATGCAGCGCAATGGTATTTGGACTTGTAGCATGCGGCGACAATGCCGGAAACAGTTCAAACACAGGGTCTTCCAATGTAACAGATGCAGCAGCATCTGGCAGCACCGAAACAGCAACCAGTGGTGATGCTAAAAACATAATTTGCTCAGAACAGCCAGAAAATGGTGAGTATGATCCGGCTGGAGCAACAGCATATGTTTACTTTGACTTACAGAGCTACTGTCTGGAAGGTCTGATCGATTATGATGAAGAAGGAACTGTAATTCCTGCAGCGGCAACAAGCTGGGAAGCGAACGAAGATGGTTCCGTATGGACATTCCACTTAAAAGAAGATGGTTACTGGTCAGACGGAAGTAAAGTAACATCTGCGGATTTCTTAAACACAATCACGCGTGCCCTTGACCCTGCAAAAGGTGCATGGTATGTTGACGCTCTGTTTTTAATCAAAGGTGCTTCAGATGCATTTAACGGAACAGCTTCCATTGATGATATCGGTGTTGAATGCCCGGATGATCTGACAATTATTTTCACACTTGCTTCTCCTTGTGCAAACTTCCTTGATTATGTACGTCTGCCAGTTTACATGCCATCTAATGTTACATATGCAACGAATGCAGATGAAGGCTGGGATACAGATGTAACAAAGAACCTTGGTAACGGACCATATCACATGAGCGATTACAAATCAGGTGAATACATAACCTTCGCACCGAATGAATACTACTCTGATCGTGATGCAGTTAAATTTGATACACTTACCTTTAAATTCATGGATGATGACCAGGCGAAGACTTCAGCATACAAGACTGGTGAAATCGACATCTTGAGCGGTGCTCCTTACTATGTGGAAGACCAGTACGCAGATCAGGCAGATCTTCAGTCAGCGGATGTATTAGTAACGAACTATATTTTATTCAATATCAATATGGCTCCGTTTGATGATGTTAGAGTCCGTCAGGCATTTGCCCTTGCGGTAAGCAGACAGGGCATCTGTGATGTAATCGGAAGCTGCTACACACCTTCTACGACCTTCGTTGCTGCGAACTATAAGAGCAAGGTCGACGGAACAAAATGGTCTGATTTACAGGGAGCTCTTCTTGATGAGAACATTGAAGCTGCGAAACAGCTGCTTGCAGACGCAGGTTACCCTAACGGGGAAGGACTTCCTACCATAACCTATACCTATCCATCCATGAGCTATGAAGCAGACGTTGCGCAGGTACTTCAGGCACAATGGCAGCAGCTTGGTGTTACAGTAGAATTAAATGCTATGGAATATGAAGTGTATGTAGATGCAAGAAGAGCCGGAGAGCTTCAGCTTGCCCGTCATCAGTGGACAGGTGACTACAATGACCCTGCTACATGGCTCGATATGTACCGCGATGGTAACTCACAGAACGATATTAGCTGGTTAAACGATGAATACAACCAGATCATGACAGAATCAGCAAGTGAAATGGATACTGCAGCACGTCAGGCACTGTTACAGGAAGCAGAAAAGATTCTTGTTTCAGAAGATACTGTAATCTGTCCTTTGTTCACAACAAAATCGCTTTACCTTGTCAACCCAAGCATTACCGGCCAGACAAATTATGTAATGGGATATCTTGACTTTAGATTTGCAGATATCACACAGTAGAATCAACCAATAAAAGTAATTTCAAAGGGGCATCTGCAATGGAGCAAAAGTTATCAGAAAAGAAGTTTTTTACCTACGTGTTTACATCCATGGTCACCATGCTGATAACAACATTGTACTCCCTTGTGGACAGCCTCTTTATCAGCAATCTTGTCGGGGATAAAGGTCTTGCAGCAGTTTATGTTGTATGGCCGATCCTCGCAGTGATTGTAGCTATAGGGACCGGAATCGGATGCGGCGGAGCAGTAATCATGTCCACCAGGCAGGGTGAGGGGAAGCCTGAGGAATCTGATATAGCAAGAGCCAACATTCTGATCGTGCTTATTGTTTTAAGTGGTTTTATCACACTTATTTCTTCCTTTTTACTGCCCAGTCTGCTTCGTATGATGGGTGCAGAGGGGGAACTGTACAATTATGCCATGGAGTATGGCAGGATCATGATTTATGGATGCTCTATCCAGATGTTTGCGGCTGGTCTTACACCGATACTCAGAAATGACAACAAAGTCGTTTCTGCAATGTCAATCATGGTCGTGGGTATGATATGTAATGTTATTCTTGATTATCTTCTCATTTATGTACTGAAAATGGGAATCAAAGGTGCAGCGATAGCAACACTTTCGTCACAGATGATAACTGTTATCAGCTGTGTGGTAACTCTTCTGCGGAATAAAGTCCGTCCTATTCATTTCTCACAGTTTAAGGTCAAACCGGCACTGATCAGTAAGATGTTACGGATCGGGATATCTCCTTTTGGAATTTCTTTGACACCATCACTTCTGATATTGTATAATAATGTGCAGTGCATCAAATATGGCGGCGATGTCGGAATTGCAATCTATTCACTGATTTCTGCGACAATCGGTGCATATCGAATGATCTTGATCGGTGTAGCGGAAGGTGTGCAGCCGCTGGCCAGTGTATCTGCGGGTGCCAGAGACTATGATTCCATGATGCGCATCAGAAATAAAGGGATCTTTACAGCAGTTGCAGTCAGTGTATTTTTATTTTTATTTACCGTTGCAACAGCAAAGTACTACCCGGCAATATTTGGAGTTTCCAAAGAGGTGAAGGAGCAATCCTACTGGCCCCTGATGATCAGTGCGACACAGCTTGTATTTACCGGACTCGTCAGGATCTCGAACTCCTATTTTTATGCCGTTGGCAAGAATAAATATTCTCTGTTCATGATATATTTTGATCCGCTGCTGCTGACTCCGCTGCTGCTGCTCATCCTTCCGAGACTATACGGGATGAATGGAATCTGGATATCCACGACAATATCGCAGTGCTTTCTGAATATTGCAGCGGTATTTATGTATATGAGACATCATCAGGAGATGAAGCGTAAGCGAGAAGAAATAACTAATTTTGCGGGAGGATGAAAATGACACAGGACACGAAAAACGACGATGTATTATTTGCATCATTGAAGGATTATTTTGATCCTGAGAAATTCAGAATTGTACGCGATGACGGTATTTTTATCGAAGGCGGAATTTCTGAAATTAAGGTAGTAATAAATATGACGGAGCCTTTTGCGAAGTCACTGAGTTATTATAAAGATGCCTTAAGCGTGATCTTTGGGTATGCAATCATGGGAGATACCCTGAAAGAAGTCAATCAGGCAAGATATCCCAAAGACGGAATACTAAAGAAGGTCACAATGAATGACTGGGGCAGCAAATTTGCTATGATCCTTGAACTGGATAAGGGCGAAAATCCGGTAATCTATATACAACCATCAGAAGTTAAAGAATTGCTCGAAAGTTGCCGGAGAGTTCTGGGGTAATTTGAAGAGAGGATAGCACAAGAAGTATGAATGCATTTGAAATCATAGGGCCTGTTATGATCGGTCCTTCCAGCTCCCATACTGCGGGGGCGGTCAAGATAGGATTCATTGCAAGACAGCTGATCAGAGAAGAAATCAGGTCAGCCAGGATATATCTGCATGGATCATTTCTTGCTACAGGGAAAGGTCACGGAACAGATAAGGCTCTGATTGCCGGTCTTTTAGGGATGAAGGCTGACGATGAAAGAATACCAGACAGTCTGAATATAGCAAAGCAAAAAGGACTGGAGTATCATTTTCACGGAATTGAATTGAGGGATGTACATCCAAATAGTGTGATGCTGCGATTACAGGGAGTTCATGGAATGGAACTTGAAATCGTGGCATCTTCTTTGGGTGGCGGGGCTATAAAGATCTGCAGCATTGACGGACTGGAAGCAAATATCTGTGCGATGTATCCGACACTGATCGTGCATAATATTGACCAGCCAGGACATGTTTCAGAGGTAACTTCCATGCTGGGCCACAAATCTGTAAACATAGCAGAAATGCAGCTTTTCAGGGACAGAAGAGGCGGAAACGCTGTCATGGTGATCGAATGTGACCAGGAGATACCGCTGGAAGCTCTTGACTGGTTAAGAAAACTGGAAGGTATTGTGAAGGTCACCTATCTGAGCATGGAGGAAAAAAATGAGTTTTAAATCATTAAAGGAAATCGAAACCCTTTCTGTCAGTCAGCAGAAACCGTTTTGGAAGATCATACTGGAAGATGAATGTGATGAACGCATGATGTCAGAGCAGGAGGCATTTGCATTAATGCAGTCCATGTACCATCATATGAAACAGGCTGACGAAGGATATGATAAATCACTATGCTCGGCCAGCGGACTCGTCGGAAAAGATGGGGAGAAGATAGCACAGGCAATCGCAAAGGACAAGCTGATCAGCGGTATGTTTATGTCGAAAGTCATGGAGAAGGCTGTTAAAATGGGCGAATCCAACGCCTGTATGAAAAAAATTGTTGCAGCACCAACAGCAGGAGCCTGCGGAGTACTTCCCGCTGTACTGCTGACTTATCAGGAGCAGTATGAATGCAGGGAAGACATGCTGGTGGAAGCCCTTTTCGTTGCTGCGGGAATCGGTGAAGTGCTTGCAGCCAGAGCATATATATCAGGAGCAGCAGGCGGCTGTCAGGCGGAGATCGGATCGGCAAGTGCCATGGCAGCAGGTGCAATCGTTCATCTTCGCGGCGGATCTGCTTTACAGATTACCCATGCAGCAGCCATGGCATTAAAAAATCTGCTGGGACTGGTCTGCGATCCGGTCGCAGGGCTGGTGGAGGTGCCATGCGTGAAGCGTAATGTGGTAGGTGCTGTGAACGCAGTCACCTGTGCAGACATGGCAGTTGCAGGTATAACAAGCAGAATTCCGCCGGACGAAGTAATTGATGCCATGCGTGAAGTTGGTGATGCCATGGTCGCAAAGCTTCGTGAGACTGGAGAAGGCGGTCTTGGCAATACGCCGACCGGACAGGAAATTGTAAAACAGCTGAGAGCTGTTACAAGAGAACAAGGGTAAGGGTAACGGGTAACGGAAAAAGCCTCTTATATCAGCAGAATAAGCTGATATAAGGGGCTTTTTTACTGTGCGCTAAAAGCGTATCTGATCGTCAGTCTTCAGGATAATCGACTTTGATCTGCTGGTGCAGTGTGTAGATGGAGATCAGTAAAAAGAGTGATTCATAGCTGTTTTCCTCGTCAAGAGAAAGAATAGAAGCAGCTTTCTTTATTCTGTACCGGACAGTGTTCGTGTGCTGAAAGATCTCGCTCGACGTCTGTTTTATATCACCGTTATTCTTAATATATACAATCATTGTGTCCAGCAGATTGGATGAATAAGAGGAATCATACTCAATCAGCAGATTGATTTTTTCACGTACATTATGATAGACCAGCGGACTGTAGACCAGCGGCAGCAGATATTGATAAATACCAGTCTGCGTATAATGTATGCTGTGCTCCTGGTTTTTCCTGCAGACAAAATTAGTATAGATGGCATGCCGCACCGATACATCCAGTGTTGATAATTTTGCAGGTATGTCACTGATCCCGATATAAAATGTAGCCGGATTGAATTCAATTTCTGTCAGCAGAGATTCGATCATGAAAAGTAAAGAATCAGGCTTTGGAATGCTTGTATCAGGATAGGAGTAAATCAGTATGATTCCGGAATTGTATTTTACAAAGGAATAATCATAGCTGTTCCTGTCCCGGAACTGCTTATAAACAAGCCGTTTGAAGTAGGAGTGAATGGTTATGCTGCTGACTTCATCTATCGGCGTAATGTATGCGGTGAAAAGATAGGGATGAAATGTCGGATTGATTTCTTTGGCAACATTTTTAACCGTATGAGGATCTGGAGAGGTGTCAATAATATTATGCAGCTTTTCTTCGTAGACCAGATATTGTGATTTTGTTTTCAAAGATTCATTGATATTAATAATCAGATCTTCCATGTACGCATTGGAAAATGTAAACAAAGGGACATTATACTCAGCAGCGAGCTCAATCAGATACTGCGGGATGGCTTCTGAAAAGGTCGTCTTTAAAGCAATAGCTGAGACACGGCGCTTGATTACGGTTTCCAGTGCTTTATACACGAAATCCGGTGTATCACGGGTAAAAAATAAAGAAGCTAAGACAAAATCACCGGTATTAAATCCTTCATAATTGGTCTGTATACTTTCATATTCAAGAATTACAACGCAGACAACGGGATTATCAAGTCCGTCTTCACCACAAACAAATTTGAAATTCTTAAAGAGGGAAAGCTGCATAATTTCATTGACTTTTAACATAGGAATCTCCCTTTATATTTTAATTCGCTGAATGGAAGGGTAACTTATGCTGCTTTATTCACAAAGAGCAGCAACAATCTTATTAATAATTTTTCCGTCTGCTTTACCTTTCAGATCTGCCATGATGGCTTTCATCAATACACCCTTGTTCTTTGCTGCAAGTGCTTCCGAGAAATGGGTCTTAATATATTCTGTAATCTCTTCCTCTGACATCAGGACAGGAGCGTATTCCTTCATAATTCCATAGGTCGTACCATAGGCTGCCTTCAGTTCGGCTCTTTCATCAGGGCAGGTGTCATACTGCTCTTTTACGAGCTTCATTTCTTTTAATACAGCTCTGTCAACAAGCTCTTCCATAATATTATCCCGGCAGCCTTCATCGATAGCAAGCTTTTTTACAGCGGATACCAGTGCTGAGATAGCATCCTTGCGTGTTTTATCCTTTGCTTTCATTGCGGCGATCATGTCTTTTTGTAATTGTTCCATTTGCATAACAGGTAACCTCCCATATTCTTTTTTATGGTTGATAAGCTAGACCAACTTCATATATTGACTAGTATATTGCATAATCAGAGGATTATCAAGGTGCTGAAAAAATTTCATTGTTATAAAAGGCATATAAAATAAGGAATTAAAGAGAATCTACATAATATGGAATATTTGTATATTGTGTATATATTATCCTGTAAAAAAGAGCAAACTGATGAAGCTGCGTCCTGGTATAAGCAGTAATGAAGAGGCAGACTGTTGAGATGATAGCAAGAAAAATGTACAGAACAACACAACTTACATCCATATATTGACATCTAAACCATCGGCATGTAAAATAATGGTAAACGAAAGGGGAATTATGGGAATCAGGGTTTTATTATTAGAAGATGATGCATCATATGCAGCCAGACTTATGGATTATATGAACGAATACAGTGATTATGCTTTTCAGGTCATTACGTTTACAGAACCGCAAAAAGCAGTCACATACTGCAAGACAGAGAGAGTAGATGCATTATTGTTGAACAGAATATTTAGTGAAGTTCTTGAGGATATTCCCATACAGATGCCTTTGTTTTTTCTTTCTGAAGAAAAACCATCAGAATCTGATGACCATGTGTTTTATAAGTACCAGTCATCTAAGGTTTTGTGCAAAGCGATTCATTCGCACTTTGCACCTGAAAACAAAGCTGCCGCAAGCGGTCAAACGCAGTTTATGGGTTTTCTGACCTTTGAAGATCCGTGTGCAGCAGAAAATCTGATGTGCGAGCTTGCAAAGACACTAGCGGTGAATAAAAAGGTACTAATGCTCATGCTGCACCCGCTTTTTCCGGCGGAAAAAGGAGAAACCGGATATGCAGTTTCTGAACTTTTTTATCTGATAAAGAAACAGGAAGGTCTTACTATACTGCAGCTCAAGAAGCTGATCAGGGAAATCAAAGGGGTTGATTTTCTGGCTGGTTATGCGAACTGGGCAGATGCCTGCGATGCAGAGGAAGAAGATATGACCTGCCTTTGCAAAGAATTGTCAGAGAGCCGCTTATACGATCTTATACTGGTTGAAGCTGGGGGATTATATCCGTATACCAGGGCATTACTGGAAAAGTGCCATGCTGTTTTCTATGTAGAAAGTAAAACAGGCGGCAAAGCCGGCAGCAGCTATTACGAAAGCTTTCTTAGACAGCTCCGGTTTGGAGGAGGGCAATGCAAGACGGAGAATTTTTATAAGATTACTGATGACTGGGACACAGAAAAGCTGATGCTGCAAAGAAGCATAGATGCAGGAACTTCAGGTGATGTATAAAGGAATGAACAGTAATCCGTAACCATGGAAAAAGAGGTGATATGAACCAGATAAAACAACTATTGCAAAAAAGGATCGTAGAACAGATTGATTTTGGACAGGATTTCAGTGAGGAAGCTCTGCTTGATCTGATTCAAACAGAAATACAGAAAGAAAGCCAGTTACAGTTTATCAGCGTGCGTGACAGGCTTCGTCTGAAACAGGAAATCTATGCTTCTGTACGAGGGCTTGATATTTTACAATTCCTTCTTGATTCTTCAGAAATAACAGAGATCATGGTCAATGGAAAGGATAATATTTTTGTTGAGGTCGAAGGCAGGCTGAAACGCTGGAAAAACAGTTTTGACACGGAAGAGAGGCTGCAGGATATTGCACAGCAGATCGCATCCGGTTCAAACAGGATCGTGAATGCTTCACAGCCGATTGTGGATGCCAGGCTTTCTGATGGTTCCCGTGTCAGTATCGTGCTGCCGCCGGTTGCTCTTGACGGTCCGGTGATAACTATCCGTAAATTTCCGCTGGAGGTCATGACCATGGAAAAGCTGATCGGAATACGCTCGATTACGAAGGAAGCTGCTGATTTTCTGATTCTTCTGGTTCAGGCCGGATATAATATTTTTATCAGCGGAGGAACAGGATCAGGTAAGACTACCTTTCTGAATGCCCTTTCTTCTTACATACCCAAAGGAGAACGTGTAATCACCATTGAGGACTCTGCTGAGCTTCAGCTAAAGAATGTTGAAAATTTGGTAAGGCTTGAGGTTCGAAATGCCAATCAGGAGGGAAACAATGAAATTACGATCAGAGACCTGATAAAAGCCAGTCTTCGTATGCGGCCAGACAGGATCGTTATCGGCGAAGTCCGGGATGCCGCATGCATCGATATGCTGCAGGCACTGAACACAGGACACTCAGGGCTGTCGACCGGTCATGCTAATTCCTCAAGAGATATCCTGTCAAGGCTTGAGACAATGTGTATTCTCGGTGCGGAGATCCCGCTGCTGGCCGTCAGGAAACAAATTGTTACTGCGCTGGATATCATTGTGCAGCTTGGCAGACTGAGAGATAAAAGCAGAAGGGTCCTTGAGATCTGCGAAGTCGGTGAATGCTTGAACGGAGATATTGTCATGAACCCGCTTTTTCAGTTTGTGGAAGAGGGAGAGAATACAGAGGGTAAAGTTTTTGGAGAATTAAAGCCGACCAAGAACTGGATGCAGAGAATCAACAAAGGAAAAGCAGCAGGAATTTATCAAAAGCTGGCAGATGCAGGTATGTGTGCTTATGAAACGTAAAACAGACATTTTTCAGATACCATATATTGAATCGCTGAAAGCAGTTACTTTTGGAATTTTGCTGTGTTCTGCCTGCGGGTGGCTGTTCTATAAAAGTGCAGCCGGAATTCTGCTTTTATTTCCGCTTCTTATACCGCTTTATAAAAGATATACGGGAAAATACAGAGAAAAGCAAAGGAACAGGTTCTCACTTGAATTCAGGGATGGACTGAGTGCGTTTCTGGCATCACTGGAAGCGGGATATTCAGCAGAGAATGCATTGGAGGAAGCGTGCAGAGATCTGAGTCTTATCTATGATGAAAAAGCACTGATCAGAAAAGAGTTCAATCGAATGGTACGGCAGATCAGAGCAGGAAGCAGCATAGAAAATGCATTTACTGAGCTGTCTTTAAGAACAAAAGACGAAGAAA
>QKDK01000133.1 GCA_003252135.1 Clostridia bacterium | reverse complement strand
TACTATTTCTTTATAGGTGTCCCAGATGGGTGTCTTGACCGGGTCTCCTGCCATGACTTCCAGCAGGTTCACCGGATGCTCTACGTAAGTATCGAGCGGAAACACCTGCAGGATCGCGTCCAAAAGCTCCGGTACGCCATGTCCGTCACAACGGATCACTATCGCATTCTTTCCCATGCTTTCCGCCGGAAAATTACCGTCAGAAATGACCAGACGGTCACTGTGTCCCATCTCACATAATACCTTTAACAGTTCAGGTGATAAAATTTTGGGAATTCCTTTTAACATAACAACCTCCAAATATTATTTACTTTGTAATCGTACCATCAAGATCCCAGAGATCTTCCCAGCCTCTTGCACCTTCCCACAAAAATACCTGTCCCTTGATCAGACGACAATCCTTATCCGCACCTGCAATCTGCTTCATTTCTTCTTCTGTCAGCGGATCCTCTGTTGCGCACTTTAAGTTACTGATGAACTGAGTCTCCTTTACTGAAAAAGGAATCGGCACCTGTCCACGCTGCACTGCCCATTTGAGGCATACTACAGCCGGGTGAAGATTATGTGCTTTGGCAGCTGCCATGATCTGTGGAAGCTCTGTATCTGCCACATCTTCTGCCGTTCTGTCTCGTTCGGGACGAGAAGGAGAGCCGATTGGACAATAACCGATCGGAACAATGTTCTTTTCCACAGCATAATCAAACAGCTCCTGCTGCTGAAAACTGGGATGCAGCTCCATCTCGAGAGCTGCCGGCTGTATCCTGCAGAGCGGAAGTACCGCCTCCATCTTGGCAACCGTCATATTGGACATTCCGATATGCTTTACCAGTCCCATATCGACCAGCTGTTCACATTGACGCCAGGTGTCCATGAATTCTTCCACGGAAAAAGGCTTGGAATCTGGATTTCTGGAATCGCCGCTGCACTTTGGTGCATGGTAATTCGGGAATGGCCAGTGTACAAAATACAAATCGATATACTGTAACTGTAAATCATGCAGACTGTCTTTGCAAGCTTTGATTACTTCTCTGTGCCTGTCATTCCAGACCTTTGATGTTACAAATAACTCTTCTCTTGCAACCACACCTTCAGACATAATACGGCTCAATACTCTGCCGATCTGATCTTCATTCTGATATACTGCAGCACAGTCGATCAGCCGGTATCCACATTTGATTGCACGGTATACAGCTTCTGAAACGGTATCTGCGTCATATTTATCTGATCCGAAGGTACCAAGTCCGACCCCCGGCATCTTTGCACCGGTAAACAAGGTATGGGATGGGACCAACGAAGGATTTACTGCTTCGCTCATGCTTAACCTCCTAATAATACAATTTGCTGCTTACTATTTCTCGTTCTGGTCACCGAACACAACAGCAACTTTACCACAGTGTCCGCCTTCCATCAGCGCATAAGCCTCTCCTGCTTTTTCAAGCTCATATTCATCGGTGATAAGGTCTTCCGGATGGATATTCCAGCGAACCAGACGTTCCACGAGCTCTTCCATTCTCCAAAGACTGGTCACCCAGGAACCATAGATGGTCTTTTGACCGTGAATGATATCCGGACTTGGATTAAAGGTCACGGTACCGCCTTCTCCTACCATTGCCATCTTGCCCCATTCACGTGTCGCTCTGATGGCAAGCTGTCTGCCCGGATCACTGGCGCTTGCATCAAAAGCACGCTCCACTCCATGTCCACCCGTAAGTGCCAATATCTGATTTAACGCATCCGGGCCTGCTTTGATGATGTGATCAGCAAGTCCAAGCTTCTTTGTCAGTTCGATACGGTAATCATTTGTCTCAACACCGATCAATTTGTTAGCTCCCATGGCTTTTGCAAGCATCAGGGCCGCAAGTCCTACCGGGCCAAGTCCAACCACAAGCACTGCATCGTTCCCGCAAACGCCCACTTTTTCAATGGCTTCATATACAGTACCAAAGCCGCAGGCTACCTGAGCTCCGTCCTTATAGGTCAGCTCATCCGGTAAAGCGATCAGATCTTTTTCATCAGCAAGAATGTAAGGTGCCATTCCTCCGTTTCTCTGCCAGCCATATGCAGCACGATGCGGACTGGAGCACGAGATATAATAACCGCGGCGACAGTCGTTGCAGACACCGCAGCCTGAAATATGATAAATGATGACTCTGTCGCCCTTCTTAAAGCGCTTTAAGCCTTCGCCTTCTTCCACGATGATACCACAGGGCTCATGTCCTGCTACCATTCCAGGTGTATATCCCTCCGGTCCTTTTCCAAGATGTTCTCTGTAAATACAACGGATATCGCTGCCGCAGATAGTCGTCGCTTTTGTCTTCACCAGTACCTGTCCATGACCTGGCTTTGGTATATCAAATTCCTTTAATTCCACAGTACTGTTACCGGGTAATATCGCACCCATCATCTTAGCCATTGCTGCTACCTCCATAAATAAATTAACATATCACTGATTCGTTTGGCAAAATACTGCTTACCGATGCAAAAATAGTCGTCTGTTGATACAGTATATGAATTTATTATAGCAAAAACATGATTTGATGTAATAGATTTATATGACATTTTAACGAAATAAATGTCGTATTGTCGCATATTTGTCATTGACATAATATACTTCCTCTGCTACCATGAAAAAAAGCTGCCTTGTTACGACAAAGTACTCTATAGCAGCCTTTATGAAATGAACAACAGAACAGACAATAAGGGATAAGGACCATACATTATGCAGGCAGCCTTTCATGATCTGGATATACAATTCTCCATTGAAAATTACAGATTTCATGCGCTGAATTTTGTGTTTGAGCGTTTTCTTCGTTCTGTCCCAAAACACAGCCACAGCAGTAATAGCTATGAAATTCACTATATTTCTTCGGGCCACGGACAGGCGACCATAGATGGTGCGGTCTACCGTGTCATACCGAACACGCTTTATGTCACCGGCCCTCATATAGAGCATGAACAGGTCCCTGATAAGGAAGACCCTATGACAGAATACTGCATATATCTGAAGATCGAGCCTAAGCTGCCAGACAGAAAGAAGGAAAAAGCTGTCCGCGGTTCATTTTTAGAGCTTATTGAGAGCACCCACTTCTGGTTCGGCCAGGATTCACATAATCTCTATCCTGTCATCCAGCAGATATTTTCTGAGCTCGAGCACGAATGCACCGGCTATCTGTCCCAGGTAGATGCACTGCTTCGCCAGCTCCTTGTTTTACTGGCAAGAAATTATGAGAGCAGGCAGGAAAGCAGGCCTCATTATCCTGCTTCCAATCTTGTAGACAGCAAGTACCTGATCATCGAAGAGTGCTTTTTGTACGAATATTCTTCTCTGACACTGGAAGCTCTGTCAAAGCGTCTCGGCCTTGGTGCAAGACAGACAGAAAGACTGCTGCGGCAGCATTATGACAAGACCTTTATGCAGAAAAAAACAGAAGCCAAGATGTCTGCCGCAGCTCTTATGCTGTCTGACCCATCAGTCAGCATCACAGAGATCGCAAATCATCTTGGCTACTCTTCCGTAGAACATTTTTCCACCGCTTTCAAACGGTATTATCATAAATCGGCAAGGGAATTCAGAAAAGAAAAGTAAATTTTATGTCATGAGCATATGCCCTAATCTCACTCATAAACTACTGTTCAAAACAGGACAATGCTTTTTCTATATAATCTATACCTTTTTCATAGCTTTCTGCAGCTTCCCATAATATTGGTGCCGTCTTTTTGCTTCGTTCTTCATCAACCCCCCAGGGTGAATCCCATGAAAGGTAAGGACGTGCACTGACTAACAATCCTACTTCTTTTTCAAAGCAAAGAGCGGCATACTGCAGATTTTCCAGAATCTCTCCGCCATATTTGAAACCGAGCTCACGAAGATAGACCACAGCTGCTTTTCTTAGCGAGGTATAAGCCTCATAGCAGTATGCATCCGCCACACCTCTTTCTTTATTTGCATGGTCATATTCATCTGCCCAGCGTTTATAAAAAGCAATTCCCTCGCCAGTCTCTTCCCCTGGTATTAGTTTTGCTTTAGCATGGCTTACTGCTGCCTTTAACGATGCAAGCTCAGCTTCTCGTGCCAAAAAAGGATTCCTTTTCTCATGCACCAATATGGCTCCAAATGCCGGTGCAATATCGCATTTTACTGCACGTTCATAAGCTTCCCGGTGATAGTCATCTGTGCCAAGATAAGTGCCTCTGCCAATGAACTGCTTTGCTTCCTCATCGTATCCGCAGACAACATCCCATTCTGCATTGGTAAAGGCATGCCAGACAAGTGCAGGCTTACCCTTGCTTATATGCTCCTTAACGCCAGTGATCATTTGCTTGCCTTTATCACTTCCTGATTCATCAGTGCAGGGCAGCTCTGTGATATCATATCCCAGTTTTCTGATAAAATCAGATGTCCATTGATCGTAAACACAGGTAGGTCTGCTAGGACATCCTCCGGCGATCTTGAAGACTGACCCGGATATGCCAAGCATATATTCCGGTGTGAGCTTCTCCCCAAGATACGTTAGAATAATACGGGCACCTTCGAACAACGGATCATAATATCTGTAGTTGTCAACATTTAATAATACCATCTCTTTATCTCCTTTGATATAGTTTATCGTTAAGGTCAGATAAATGCGATCGTATTGTCTTAGTCCATCCCCACATGACTGCCGTGCTTTTGTGGGTGTAACACGGTACAGTCTCTTAAAGGCTACCCCGAATGCGTCCGAAGTCTCATATCCGTATTTGACTGCAATATCAATAATCTTTTCATTTGTATTGCATAGATCCATAAGCGCCAGGGTAAGCTTGCGCCTACGGATATATTCTGTCAGTGTGTACCCAGCTGCTAGAACAAAGAAACGCTGGAAAAGCCCCATTGGACAAACACTGATTCTTACGACCTCTTCATAATCAATTTCTTTGTCGAGATTCTTCTCAATATAACTGATAGCCTGATTAAAATGACTAATCCAATCCATCACACACCTCCTTATCTGCAGTTTACACAAACTATAGAAATATGTCCCGTTAATTAAAAAACAAAAAAACAGGACAGCTCTAAAAAATATTCTCATTAAAACGGAGCTGTCCTGAACCTGTTTATATAATCTTATACCTTGTTTTAATCTCCAGACGGTCTGCAATTTTTACCGGTGACTGTGAATCCACATATTGAATGGTTCTTATCTTCAGATCCTGCAGCATCTGTTCAATCTCTTCATTGGTGCGTCCGTTTCTCATAACATCAACAAAAAGTATCAGGCATATATTCTCTTGGCTCAGATATTTTTTCATAAAATAAGCCTTCAGATCAGTAATCTGCTCATTCCCGTCGGGAACAAGCTTTCTCACAGTACACCCATTCATTTTTAAATCTGCCTCGATTTTATTTCTGATTGCTTCTATCTGCATACTGCTCCTCTCACACATTTATTACAACTACCTAATATAATGATAACGAAAAATATCCTGAGCCGAAACTTAGGATATTCCATATAAGTTACTATATGTTAATTTCGCCTGACTTTATAGTAAAATAAATTTTCTATATATTGCAAAATGAGATGTGGTAATATACTGCTTTTCATTTACTATGAAGCTATTAAAATCGGATCACTTTTTCATAAACCGGTACAAGCTCTGCTTTTTCCAGAACTCCTACAGAAGACTCAATTTTTTCAAATCGTCCTGCCATGGTCGTCTCAGCTTCGATGACTACCCCTTCTTTTCTTGGTGTTATGCAGATCGTAAGTTTTTCGTCTTCCAGCTCTTTTGCGATATCCTTACATCCGATCTCCCATGCTCCATTGTTATTGAACTGATCAGAGATCATGCGATTGCCAAGGAAAGCATGTCCGATGTCTCCCTGATAGGTAATCCGAAGAAGAACCTCCTGCTTCCCATCCATGAATCCCTTCGGAAAATCTATCGTATAACGGGTCGGACCTGTCTGTTCCATGATCAGACTGTCCGCTGCTTTTATATCTGCATTCTCACCAGTAAAACTGCATCCTTCAAAGATACCATCTCGTTCCTGTGTAAAACCGCTTTCTTCTCTTTCACTCAAAAAGGCAAGATCAGGGTAACTGACAACCTTTAAGCTGTCTGTTCCAGACTGGATACGAACGCTGTCTTTTTCCCACAGTAAAGTCTGCTCAGACAGGACAAGATATTCGTTCTCCCGATATGTTACTTTTGACACCAGCATACTGTCCTCTTGTGTCAGGGTAAGAATCGAAGTGTTACCCATCAGACTTTCCATGGTAAACAGACTTGACCTGTCATCCGGAGCGTTCACTTTTTTGTGTGCAAATTCATAAACTGGTTTCATGCCCTTTGGCATAAAGAAAACATAGATGTTCTGTCCCTGATTCTTCAAAACAGTAAGCGGCTGCGCCGTCGCACTCTTTAAAAGAATACCGTCAATATCCATGTTGAAAGGCAGTATTGCATTTTCGCCGGATGCCAGTGATATGTCAAAACAGATTTCCTGATCATCAAGTGACAGACATACTGCTTCCTTCACCTTTTCCTTCATCACGGCATGATCCTGGAAATTATTCAGGAATAAAAAGCCTCTTACAATCTTTTCCTGCTGTTGATTACCATCAAAAAGCCCGCTGCCTTCCTTTTCAAATGCTGCCGCACGAACCGAGTACCGTAACTGCTCAAGGTCTGCCGGATCAATGTCTTCTGCACCGTCAGGTAACACAGTCTTCATCTTGCACAAGGTTTCTGCAAAGCTTTCCGTGAGCATATGCAGTCTGTGCAGCCTGTGATATGACGGGCGCAGCTGACCAAATTCACCGATCGCCGCCTGATAATCATAAGATACCTTAGACACCTGGCCTTCATTTAAAAAACCGCCTTTTAAGGTCAGCGGGTTGGTACCGCCCTTGAACATATAATACCCAAGAAAATTACAGCCGGAAGCCAGCTTGATATTTGCCATGGCATCAACACTTTCATATGGCAGCTGGAAGCGATACAGATAAGAACACATCATACCGCCGCCCATTTCACAGCAAAAGTACGGTACCTGCTCTGGCTGATATCTGGGTTCAAAATTATACGTTGCAGGAATACCATTGTTATGATGGTCTCTGTAGATATACTCTTCCGTTGCTGGATGCGGTCCCTTGTGATTTGGAAAAATCCATGGACGGTAAGGATAGCCGCCCCATAAAGGAAGCATATCATCTATCGGAGCATATGCACCGCCCCAGGCAGTCGCTGTGTAGAACGGTGTTATGATACCGGCAGCAACAGCAATCTCTTTTATCTTTTTCATGTAGGCATCCTGCTCGGTTCCGGCAGGCACCCATTCATTGGAAACCCCATTGGTCATCTCCCACGGAGCTCCGGCATGCATATATTCATTATCGATCTGCGCTGCAATGATTGGTCCGCCGTCTTTATAATACAGGCCTTTCATCTGCTCTGCATACTTTGCAAATAGTCGGGTCACGCACTGCAGGAAGCCATCTGCAAGACTTCTGACTTCGTAAGGCTTTCCATACAGCCAGTCAGGAAGGCCGCCATTCCTAACCTCTCCGTGCGCAAATGGTCCGATTCTGACAATGACATAAAGACCGACAGATGCGCAGATCTCAATAAACTTTCTAAGATCCCTGCGTCCTTCAAAGCAAAAGCTGCCTTCTTCTTCTTCATGATGGTTCCAGAACAGGTACGTTGAGACTGTATTGATCCCTGCCTGTTTCATCTTCATCAGTTCATCCCGCCAGTCTGACTGATGTACTCTGGAATAATGGCATTCTCCGCTGACAGGATAAAACGGTTTGTGGTTCTTTTCCATATAATAGTTCGTGAAGGACAGATATTCGCCGTCAGGACTTTGCCCCGAAAAGCTTTCTGATAAAGGCTTTATGTTCTTGTTGCTAAAGTTTTTTAAATTTACTGTGTGATTCAATGTGTCTGCTCCATTTCTTTTTATAAAGGGTATTTTTTCTGCTTCATTATACAAAAGAAGCGAAGCATACGCAAGTATATAAAATTAATATGATCCTGCTGTGTTTCATTCAGGCAGTTATTCTATCGTTTCGTCAAATGAAAAGGAAGAAAGCGGCATTGGTCCACGAATGATAAATCTGGATATCTTCAGCAGTCCGTCTTCATTCGGTGCTACCTTCCATCGTACCACCATGATTTCACCATTCTGAATCTCAACACCTGTAATGTTGTCCGGGTAAATGCAGCAGCCGCTGTTGAAATAAGGCGGTTCTCCTTGTTTAGGAAACTTATACCTGTGCGTATGCCCGCAGATCACAGCTGTTTTATTCTTTTCGATCCATTTGTTAAAATTCTTTTCGATCTTGTGCTGTCGTGTGATATTCTTTACCGGGCTTGCCGGGCTTGTCGCACCGACTGCGTGAATATACCGCCATAAGAACTTCAGCGAAAGCATGGAAAAGAACCACAGCTGATCATTAGGGAAATCGCCCTGATGACCGTGGAGAACCAAAAACTCCTGTGCTGTATTTTTATGTTTAAGCAGAACCGCTTCACAGGGTTTCAGCCCCTGAAAAAAATCCATGGTCTGTTCCTTAGAATCATTGTAATAAGTATAAAAAAATCGTTTCAGATAATCTTCGTTCTTTAAGTAAATATTATGATTCCCGTACAAAATATCAAGTCTGTCCTCATCATAGAATTTTTTCATCAGATCATACACATAGTAATGTGCTTTTCGAATATAACGAAATTTCGGATGTTCCCAAAGTTCATCGCCATCTCCTGCTTCCAGATAGGAAAAACCGTTTTGGTAATAATATTCAAGGGCATACAGAAAAATATTCTGGTTACGTGTGAATTCATCGGAACGGCTTCCGTCCGACCGGTGACAGTCACTGAAAATGATATATTTTGATTCATTATCAAAATACTTGATCTTTGCATTCTCGTACGCTTTTGTCAGCTTGCATTCTGTTCTCATAGCACTCACCTGATTTCATCTGATTTTATGAAATTGTTTGAAGCCTTGCCGCTTTGTATGATGCTGCTATTCCTGCTCTTATTATACTATTGCATTCAATGAGTTGCAACTTAAGATGCGAAAACATATCCCTTTTATCAGATCTTTTACATTGACAAACTTTTCATTAATCTCTGCTTTGCTCTCAACATCAAAACCGATCACATTCGTCGGGATCCCCATGCATAGATTGAAAAAACGATTCTCATAACTTCACCTGCTTTTCATGACTGTTCTTTCATATCAGCAGTGTTTATACATTGCAACGCTGTCACTTTGTTCAACGAACCCGTTCTTTTGATAAAACGTAAATGCAGGAGCAGAACGTTTTGTCTGTAAAATTATAGTGTTGATTCCCCTGTTCTTTATATGACCTTCAATTTCTGATAACAGCGCAGAGCCTGTTCCGTGACCTTGAAACTCACTACTGATGCACAGTTCTTCAATACTGTATTCAGTACCGGAATACCAGTACTTGATAAAACC
>QKDK01000010.1 GCA_003252135.1 Clostridia bacterium | reverse complement strand
TAGAGCTGTGCAAAAGCCTTGGCTTGCAAGCCTATCGTTTTTCCATATCCTGGTCAAGGATTTTTCCTAACGGCTGCAAGGAGGTTAACCCTGCAGGACTTGCTTACTATAATAACCTGATAGATGAACTGCTAAAGGTCAAAATTGAACCCTTTGTAACGATTTACCACTGGGATCTGCCGCAGAAACTACAGGAAGAGGGCGGTTTTACGAATCGCAGCTGTATTGAGCATTATCTTGAATACTGCAAAACACTGTTTGATGCATTTGGGAAAAAGGTAAAATACTGGGTGACCTTTAATGAACCATGGGTAGCCTCTATACTAGCTTATGGTACCGGAATGATGGCCCCCGGTCATTATGACTATGCAGAAGCTCTGCTGACTGCCCACCACATGCTGGTAGCGCACGGGAAAGCCGTGGAATTATTTCGAGATAGCGGTATACCAGGAGAGATCGGGATTGTCCTGAATTTAAGTCCGAGAAAACCGGCAGGCACTTCAAAAGAAGATAAAAAAGCAGCGGTCATCAACGATGGCAATAATAATCGCTGGTTTCTTGATCCGCTATATAAAGGCTCTTATCCAAAGGATTTGGAGCAGTTTTACAGGAAAAAAGGCATAGAGCTTCCTAAAATTTTGGATGGAGACATGAAAACGATTCAGAATAAAACCGATTTTCTTGGGATCAATTATTATTGTGTAGAGTTTACAAAATATGACCCCGGTGTCTGGCCGCTCGAATTTAGTCTGACAACACTTCATCATCCCAAAACAAATAATGGATTTGCTATTACTGAAAGCGGCTTAACAGAAATGCTGCTCAGACTGCAAAAGGATTATGGTGCTGATTCTATATTTGTCACAGAGAATGGAGCCAGTTTTCTTGATGTGGTCACTGAAAAAATTGAAGTGCCGGATGAACAGCGAATAGATTATCTGCGCCGCCATATAAAAGCCTGTCATGATGCTGTTTCACTGGGTGTAAATCTGAGAGGATATTTTGTCTGGTCATTACTGGATAACTTTGAATGGAACACTGGCTTTGATAATCGATTTGGTCTGGTTTATGTGGACAGGCAGACCTGCGAAAGAATCATCAAGAAAAGCGGATACTGGTATAAAAATGTTATTTCTAATAATGGCATAAATGAAATTTAAATGACTGGCAGGAATCAAACTGTGCAGAGCTGTGAAAGAGGGGAAAACCGCTTTTCACAGCTCTTTTTCCTATTAATAATTTTCAAACAAAACAGGAACAATTAATAAATAAAAGAAGGCTATCATAATAGCACAGCATAAATGCAAAGATCAGCGCAGGAAGGAGGGACAAAGATGAACAGGATTGAAAAGGGAGCAGTAAAAGGTTATAAGGCCATTGAGACCGGTGTCGTTAATGGGTATAAAAAGATTGAGACAGGGTTTGTCAATGGCTTTTCAAAGGTCACAGATTATTTCGTGGATTCCTATCTGACCAATGAGGATGAAACAGTCGCACAGGCAAAGAGCCGTCTGGCAAATGAAAACAAGGAACGGATGGAAAAACAGAAAACTAATTGTATAAGAAAATAAAGGAGGCTGAGAAAAATGAAAAAAAGAAGTTTTATCGCATTAATAGCAGGGGTCTTTGGCGGTCTTTTGATGGCGCTTGGGCTGTGCCTGTGCCTGTTGCCAGAATGGAATGCATTTACACAGGGAGTCATCATCGGCTGTGCCGGTCTTTTAGAAGCATTGATCACCCTGTTCGCATGGAGAAAAAAGGAAAAGAAAATGGCGGTTCATGTATCCTGGAAGGCGGTAGGAATCACTGCTTATGGAATAGCAGCATTTCTTATACTTGGTACAGGGATGTGTTTTATCATGGTATGGAGCCAGCTGATCTTAGGGATTGCAATAGGGATAGCGGGAATTTTGATGCTGACTGGTATGCTGCCCATGATGTTTGGGTTTAAGAAAGAGTGAGAATAGCTTTATGCAAAGATTTTCCGGTATATGAGAATAATTATTGCCTGATGATTCGATAATCGTTATAATGAAAGATATGGTTCTCATTATATCGGAGGTATTTTGATGGAATACACGATTACCAGTCTGCCTAAAGAAAAGTGGAAAGGGAAAATCCTTCCCATGGGATATACTTCACAAGAATATTATGATGTGGAGATGCAAAAATATGATAACGGCTATACCGTAAATATTGTGAAAAAAACATTTACCGAGCCGGTGGAACATACACCCGAAGAATATGACTTTCCTGACAGACTCTATGAAGATCACTGGGATAAGGCATACGCTTGGGGTGTTCTGCATGAAAATGAACTGATTGCAGCAATTGAAACCGCACCGGAGGAGTGGTCGAACAGGCTCCGGGTGACCGAACTCTGGGTCGATAAAGCTTACCGCAGGCAGGGAATTGCGCACAGTCTGATGTCTCTGGCAAGGGAGCAAGCCAGAAGAGAGCGAAGAAGGGCAATTATTCTGGAGACACAATCCTGTAATGCGGATGCGATAGCTTTTTATGAAAAAGAAGGGTTCCTCCTGATAGGCTTTGATTCCTGCTGTTATAAGAACGAGGATCTGTCAAGAAAGGAAGTAAGACTTGAGTTTGGCCTGCTGATGCATAAGAAACCAAGACTTTTGAAAGATGAAATCTGTATCCGTGAGATAACAGATCAGGACTGGCATGAAACCGAGCTTATGACGCAGCATGCCTTTTGGAATAAGCATCACCTTGGGTGCGATGAACATTACCTGGTGCATAAGCTGAAAGATAGTGATGACTATATCCAAAAACTTAGCAGAATAGCACTGAAAGATGGGAAGATCATAGGCTGCATCCTCTTTTCAAAAGCATATTGTCTGGAGACGATTCCACAGGATAAAGCAAGGGGTAATTATATTACAGGTGAACACGATAATTTTGAAGAGCAAAAAAGTACAGCTGAATGCGATAATTATAAAATGCATAGCAATTCAACAGGCACCCTTGAGCCTGTCACTGCAAGGAGACATGAGCTTATCACCTTTGGTCCGCTGTGCATTGAACCGGAGTGGCAGGGCTGCGGAGTCGGTGAATTACTGCTTGAAGAGACAAAAAAGCTGGCAGCAGACATGGGATATCCGGGCATAGTGATCTTTGGAGAGCCGGATTATTATCCGAGACTTGGGTTTTTGACCTGTGATCATTTTGACATTACAACAAAAGACGGAAAGAACTTTGATGCATTTATGGGCTTTGAGCTGAGAGAAGGCTCCATGAAGAAAGTCAAAGGCAGGTTCTATGAGTCAGAGGTTTTTGACGATTTACCGAAGGAAGAGGTGGAAGAGTTCAATCAGCAGTTTCCACCGCTTGAAAAGATGAGATTTCCGGGTCAATGGGATTAATAATAATCAACTGGATCAACAGGCATAGCAGCGGTCAGACACAGAAAAATTGGAGGAGAGAACATGGGGAAAAAGTATAATTTCGAAGATTTCATGGAGATATTATCGGTGCTTCGTTCCGAAGAGGGTTGTCCCTGGGACAGGGAGCAGACTCATGCTTCCCTTAAAAAATGTCTGATCGAAGAAGCTTATGAGGTTTTGGAGGGAATAGACCTGCTGGAGGCAGGAGATCATCGAAATCTGTTGGAAGAGCTGGGAGATGTGCTGCTGCAGGTCGGGCTGCATGCTCAGATCGCCAAAGAAGAAAATCTTTTTACTATTGATGATGTTATACAGGGAATATCAGAGAAGATGCTCAGACGTCATCCGCATGTTTTTGGAAAGGATAAGGCAGCAAACGCCGAAGATGTGCTTGTGTACTGGGATGAGATCAAGAAGGCAGAAAAGGAAAACAAAGAGGAAGCGGATACGCTGAAAAATATTCCTAAAGCTTTTCCGCCGATACTCAGAGCATCCAAGGTAATAAAAAAGGCAGAAAAACTGTATGGTGAAACATCGAAGGCTGAAATACTGCGTACAATGATCATTATGGAGGCAGATAAGCTTCAGGCATGCTGCGGCAGGGAAGATAAAGAAGAGATGGAACAGCTGATAGGTGAGATGTATCTGCAGCTGACAAAGCTTTCAAGAGCTTATGATATAGATCCGGAGAATGCGCTGGAGGCTGCAACAAAACGGTTTATCGACAGGTTTGAATAGGATTTATTCCATTATTGAATAGTTGTCCTCCCAAAATGGAATTGAAGACAGGTCCTTCATATCATATGATAGTAAGTGTTCATAACAGCTTTATTATATGGTCTGCAGGAGGAAACGGATATGAGAGTAAAACAGGTAAAAGATATTGACGGTTTTTTCAAAGCCCTTGAAAGATGTCAGGGAAGAGTGGAATTGATAACAGATGAAAAGGATGTTTTGAATCTTGCCTCAAAGCTGACCCAGTTTGTTGGACTGACCAGGGTGTTTGGCAATCCTGATATTGAGGCATATGAAATCGTATGTTACAACGGTGAAGATTACCAGCTGATCAAAGAATTCCTGGTACCGGCAGAATAAGAGTGAAAGAATTAGATAATTCTTTCACAAACAAGTTTGTGCCTCGCGCGTCACCGCTTGTTCAAACTTGATATGCGCAAAGATCAGTGCAGGGATGAGGAGAAGAGTGAAAGAATGAGCTGTTTCCATATGGAAGCAGCTCATTTTACGACTGACTGATTTTCAGATGGCAGCGTGTTATAGGAAGGTTGGTACAGATACATATGGTCAATTTGCAATTCTTCTGATACAATGAGATACTAGGATGATTTTTCAGCAGATAAGTTTTTTGCAGATAAGTCTGTGGTGGATTAATCTACAGCAGATAAGTCTTCAGATCAGATATAAAACCAGAATTATTAAGTATGCATGATAAAAAAGCATAGAATGTGAGGGCCAATGTTTTCAAGCAAAATATTTCGAAATCTGTTTTTTTCTTATATTATTATCATTTTTGTCTGTCTTTTTGTATATACATCCCTGATCGTTTATGAGAATCATATCATAAACAATGAGCGTACGACCAGAGAGAGCGAGATTATATCCGATGAGATGAACAGTATTGTTAAGGAGCGTTTTTTGTATGCACAGAATATTGTGCTTGATCTGAATAATTCATCGACTTTGAAGCAGCTGTATTTTAGTGTGGTAACAAATGAGCAGCTGAATTCCTATGATATATTGTCGATCACCAAGGAACTTCAGGTAAAACAGACCTCAAGCCGGCTGATGATCGATGAGGTCCTGATTTTCATGGATGCCGGCAACAAAGCATATTCCAGCAGCGGCGGAGTCATAAATCTTCGAGATACCTATACACAGCAGGATGCAGATTTCCCCTATTTTAAGATAACGACAGTCAAGGATCTGTTTGGACTTGAAAACAGTGACCGTTATTCCTTTGGCAGGAAATACCTGATTTACTGCGATGCCTACACCTATCAGGAAGGAAGCAAGATCGGAACGATCAGCATCCTGTTCAATATCGGTACGCTGGAGGAGGATATTGAAAAACTGCTGGATGACGGGTATGGCGTAAAGATCACACTGGACGATGAAGAACTGTTCACAATCGGTGAGGTCACAGATCTTGAATATACAAAAGCATCTGATTAGCTGCCAGGCATAACAGTAACTTTATATGCTCCGCTGCATTCGAATCTGAGTCAGAACACGCTTTTGTTCTTTATGCTTGGTACGATTTCCATATTTTCTGTAATGTTCATCATCCTGGCTTATCGTATATCAAAGAAATATTATCAGCCGATCGATAAGATCGAGCACATGGTGATGCAGCAAAAAGAAGGCCAGAATTCAGAAAAGCAGAAAAATACAGCTGCGGATATCAGTGAGATGGATTCCATCATTCAGGGAATATCGAATCTGATCGGTGAAAAGAACAAGTATCAGGAAAAGATGCTGATCATTTCACCTTATGCACAGACCGGTATGCTGCACGGTGTGCTTACCGGTAATATGGAAAGTGATTCTATACGGGTCCTGACCGAAGAGAATTACCTGGATCTGATCAAACCATATTTTATTGTTTCGATTGTTAATTTTGCCTATACCAATCTGCCGGAAAAACCACAGGAGCATCAGCAGATGGTCTCCGATCTTTTCAAGATGATCTGCTCCATATTTTCTACCGATGAACTTGGACTTGTATATTACAACATGGATATTAATAATGTATATCTGATCGTCAATTCTGAAAATGATACTTCCATGGATGAGCTGTTCTACCAGATTCATCGCTATATCAGTGAGTCTGTAGCAGAATATGACTGTATCATCACCATGGGCGTAGATGAGATGAAGAATGATATCAGCACGCTGCAGGATGCCTGTGAAGGCGCATTGCATGCACTGGATGAGATGTTGATCAATGGCAGAGGTGAGGTATATTTTCATGATGCCAGACAGACGGATGCACTTGATTACTACTTTCCGAAGAATTTCACGGAAAAGCTTGTCAGAGCTCTGAAAAAGGAACAGAAAGAAGAAATCCGGCTGATGATGGCTGATGTATATGAAAAGAACTGGACATTGGACGGAACACCCAAAATGTATCATGCACTGGTGGATGAGCTTCACCTGGCAGTCGTAAAATCGATCAAAGAGATCACAGATCTCAATACAACACATATCAGTGTTGAAAAGATACGATCCTTTGCTACACTTGAAGAGATATTCCAATACTACGAGGCAGCTCTGAATTCTGCCATACAGTCCATCAGGCAGGCAGATGAGGAACAGACACAGAGCGGTCAGATGGAAGAAGAGATATTAAAGTTCATTGAAGAAAAATGCTGTGATCCGGAGATGTCTTTGCAGCTTCTGATCGATACCTTTAATGTAAGCAGTAAATACCTGTCGATTTTTTGCAAGAATCATTATAATACGACCTACCTGCAGTACATCCAGAATAAACGAATAGAAAAAGCTTCAGAACTTTTAAAAACAAAACAGTACTCACTGTCCCAGATCAGCACCATGTGCGGTTATACAAACCAGCTGACCTTCCGGCGGAATTTTAAGACAGTGACCGGCGTGAACCCCAGTGATTTCAACGAATAATGTGTGGAAAAAAATGATGCATATCAAAAGATGCATCATTTTTTTCTGAAAATTAAGCAAAAATACAGCAGCAAAAAATGATGCTATGCACTTTTATGTGTATCATGTATGATAACGGTGGGTCGAATGTGAAAAAACTATACGATATGCACTATACGTATTGTATAATATGATTGCCGGAGGTAGTAATGAAGAAACAAAAAGTCAGAACCACCAGAGAAGAAAGAAGTAAGCTTCTCAAAAAAAATCTATACAGAGATAAATATCTCCTGCTGATGATAATTCCCGTTATCATATATTATCTGGTCTTTTGTTATGTGCCCATGACCGGACTTGTTATGGCATTTAACAGATATCAGATGGGCTCGGGACTAAAAGGCATCTATACTAGTGACTTCGTAGGATTGAAATGGTTCATGCAGTTCTTTCAGTCGATCTATGCATGGAGACTGATCCGCAACACCTTTTTGCTGTCCTTTTTCTCACTGATTTTTGGCTTTCCGATACCGATCCTGTTTGCTGTAGCTGTTACACAGATCAGAAAAAAATGGCTGCAGAAATCAGTACAGGTATCTACTTACCTGCCATACTTTATATCAACTGTTGTTGTATGCGGTATGATCATTAACTTTTTGTCACCGTCTGACGGCATCATCAATATGCTGCTGAATAAGATCGGCATTGACAGTATTAACTTCATGAGCCTGCCCAACTGGTTCAGACCGATCTATGTACTGTCAGGGTCATGGCAGAGCTTTGGCTTTAATTCTATCATCTTTGTAGCTGCCATTATGGGTATTTCACCTGAGCTCTATGAGTCAATGAGGGTAGACGGCGCAAACAAACGACAGATCATCGGGCATCTGGTTCTTCCAAGCATTAAACCGACAATAATACTTCTTTTGATCATGACACTTGGCAGTCTGATGAATGTAGGATTCGAAAAGGTCTACCTTTTATACAGTCCGCCAATCTATGAGACCTCGGATGTAATACAGACCTATGTGTACCGGCAGGGTATTTTGAATAATAACTACAGCAGTGCATCTGCGGTTGGACTTCTTAATTCCATGATTAATTTCTCCATTGTCTTTGTCGCTAACCGGATGAGCCGGAAGCTGACAGACACTGCAATCTGGTAAATGGAAAGGAGTTCATATGAAACAGTTTTTTAAAGAGACCTTTGGAGACAAAGTATTTGATGCCATTATCGCGATATTTATAGCCTGTTCCGTGATTGTCTGCATTTACCCTTTTCTGTATGTAGTAAGCATATCCATCAGTTCAGGTGATGCAGTGAATAAAGGACTGGTATATCTTTTCCCGGTAGACCTTGATTTCTCGTCCATGAAGGTAGTACTTGGTTATAAACAGCTTTGGATTTCCTATGGCAATTCTGTATTCTATACGGTTGTCGGAACATTTTTGAATATTGTGTTTACCTGCCTGGCAGCATACCCGCTGTCAAGAAAGCGGTTCTTCCTTCGTAAAAGGATGAACTTCCTGCTGGCGTTCACGATGTATTTTTCAGGCGGTCTGATACCGACCTATATTGTTGTGACCGGACTTGGACTGTATGATTCAAGACTTGCCATGATTCTTCCGGTATTATTAAGTGCTTACAATGTTATGATCTGCCGTTCAGCATTTGAGTCCATATCAGAAGAGCTTTTCGAGAATGCGGCGCTGGAAGGTGCAAATGATGTTGTAATTCTTGGCAGGATCGCAGTTCCGCTGATCAAACCAACGCTGGCTGTTCTTACACTGTATTATGCGGTGGCAAGATATAATGACTTCTTTAATGCGCTGCTTTACATCAGCAAAAAGAATCTGGAACCTTTACAGCTTTTCCTACGAAGGATCCTGCTTACCTCATCCATGGAAATCATGCAGACAACAGGGGTCGATATGGCAGCAGCAAGTCAGTCCACGATATCAGTGCGCTATGTATGTATTGTAGTTTCGGTTGTTCCGATTATAATGATAGTTCCTTTCATTCAGAAGTATCTTGTGGAAGGCACCATGTTAGGATCCGTAAAGGGTTGACAAAAATCTGGTATTACTTTGCTGTAATTGCCAAATGGCAGTTGCAGCAGTGAATACAATATAAATTAGGAGGTATTTTATGAAAAAGTTAGTAACAGCAATCGTTCTTCTGGCCCTTGTAATATCCACTTTTGCTGGCTGCGGTAGTACAAACAGCACAAACAATTCTGGTTCAGGCAATGTAACAGCTGAGGCCACACAGCCGGCTGATACAGCAACGGCTACACCGGCAGGCGGGGATACTGCAAGTGATGCTTATACCGGAAGCGCACCGATCACAACAGAAGCAGGTCAGTCATTAAAAATTCTTGCACAGACCTCTAACTACACAAATGTTGACATTTCAAACGCAGAAATCGTAAAAACAGTTATTGCAAATGCAGGTATTTCT
>QKDK01000193.1 GCA_003252135.1 Clostridia bacterium | reverse complement strand
AAGCTATGTGGATCTTGGACCAAAGATATTGATCGTGGATGATAATCCGGCCAATATAATGATTTTGGCGAAAATGCTCCAGATAAATCATTATAAGAACATAAGATCAATTACGGAATCGGTAAAAACTTTGGAAACAATCAAAGAGTATCAGCCGGATCTAATACTGCTCGATCTGAGAATGCCTGTTATGGACGGGTTTGAGGTTTTAAAACTGATCAAAACAAAAGCGGCAGATCTCTTCATCCCGGTCATCATGATAACGGCGCAGAGCGACAGAGAAAGCCGTCTGCAGGCTTTGGAGCTTGGGGTTCACGATTTCATAGGAAAACCATTTGACCAGCGGGAGGTCTTATTTCAAATTAAAAATGCTGTGGAGATCAAGCTTTCCCATAACAGGATGAACTGGCAGAACAGAATTTTGATGACAAGACTGGAAGCAGAAAAGCATGATATTGAAATCCTGCAGATGGACCTGATCAACCGTCTTCTAAAAGCAGTAGAATTCAGAGACAATTCAACAGGTGAGCATATCACAAGGATTGGGCTTTATGTGTCAGAGCTGGCAAAGCTTGATAACAGACCAGAGCGTTTCTGCGATGACATACTGTATGCCAGTATGCTGCATGATATCGGGAAGATAGGGATTCCAGATAATATTCTGTTGAAACAGGACACACTGTCTGCGTCAGAATGGGAGATCATGAAGCAGCATACCATCAAAGGCGGTCTTATATTAAAAGACAGTCAGTCAGAAATCCTGAAAATGGGAGAAAAAATTGCAGTATCACATCATGAAAAGTGGGATGGAAGCGGATACCCATACGGATTATCCGGTGAAGATATTCCGCTTGAAAGCAGACTGACAACAATCTGTGATGTTTTTGATGCATTGCTCTCGAACAGGAGCTATAAGCCTTCCTGGACACTTGATATGGCTATTGACGAAATTGAAAAAAGAAGAGGTACATATTTTGAGCCCTGTCTTACGGATCTGTTCCTGTCAAACGTTGATATCTTTATTGGTATACTGAACGACTATCTTGAATAAAGATCAGTCTGCAGGCCATAGCTGATTTTTGATTTGCAGGCATCAGGGTATATGGATCAGCATACCTGAAAATGCTGTTTCTGCCAGGCGGAAATGGTTCCGTAAATATCGGTATAGTGCATGCTTCCAAATAATTTTACAGGACTTATCTGGAGACAGTAAATCTGATTGCTTTTTTAGGACAGGTATCCACGCATTCGCCGCATAGGATGCATTCACTGTTCGTCATATCATTTTTCAGCACCATATCAGCGACATTAAGGCTCATAGGGCACTTTTTACTGCATTGTCTGCAATTGATACAGCTGTCTGCAGCAGGCTTGAGATGAAGCGAAGGAAGGTGAAGAAGCTTTGAAAGCTTTGTTCCGAGAATCATGAAAGGTGCCATCCAGCAGACGGAATGGCACATACCGCGTCTTCCAAGGATAAGTGCAAGCACTGTGATCAGTGTGATGATTCCATAATAGATCACAAATCCGGGAATAGACGCACAGGAGATACCATGGTCCGTCATGAAGAAGAAATCAGCTTTTTTTATTCCGCCGGCAGAGACAAATGATAAGACAACACCGGCGAGCCAGGGAACCCATATGAAATACTTGACTATGTTTATCTTTTTGCTTTTGATCTGTTTATCATTCACCAGACTGCAGATCTCCTGTAAGCCGCCGGCGGGACAAAGCCATCCGCAAAATGCTCTTTGAACGACAAGTGAGAACAGGAACATGGCAAGAAAAATAATGGCACTTCCTGCAAAAATACCCGCAGCACCTCCCTGTATGATGAGGTAAGGTGAGAAGTAGAACAAGGTTACAGGAAAACATAAAAATGAGATCAATAATAATAATTTTCGTATATGCTGACGTTTCATACAGATATCCTTTCTCTTAATGAAGATGGGAGGTTGTTTATGCTTGACACAACTATATCAAAATGATATAGTATTGTCAAGCATATTTATTTTAGTAAAAGCACATGAAGGAACAACCACGTTCACAGCGCACATAGGAACAGAACAGGAACAGAGCAGGAAGTGAGAGAAAGTGAGAGAACAAAGAAGCCATGGCAAAGGATAATAAAACAGCATATATCATATTGGGTCTGCTGCAGCATGAAGATATGAGCGGATATGATATAAAGAAGAAAATTGATATTATGGTAAGTCACTTTTGGGAAACAGGGTATGGACAGATCTATCCGACCTTAAAGCAACTGTCAGACAATGGGGAAGTGTTGAAGGAAGAGGTGGAAAGCACGAAGGGACCGGATAAAATCGTCTATTCCATCACAGATAAAGGAAGAGAGAAGCTGACTGACTGGCTGAAGCATCCGGCAGTCAATGATACCGTCCGATATGAGATCCTCCTCAAGCTGTTCTTTGGCAGTGCGGTCTCAATGGAAGAAAACATGGAACGAATACGTAATTTCCAGTGTGACCAGAAGGAAAAGATGGAGATGATCGCATTATTCAAAGACAACCTGCAAAAAGTGTTATCTGAAGATACAGACCATTTATACTATTACCTGACCGTTTTGTTTGGTGAGAAGATTTACAGAGCATATATGGAATGGTCCAAAGAAGCATTAGAGCTCCTGCAGAACAAACAAAAAAAGTAATTAATTGTTTGATTAACAGCTTATATTTATATATAATATGGGTACATCGTTCTAAAAAATGCCCATAAGGCAGATGTCTCACATCTGATAATGCTTATGCGGGAGCCAGGAGCCATGTCGGTAATGTCAGCAATCATCTGAAGTCACGTGCACTTTACTTCAGCCGTTGATAAGCGGTCATAATCAGAAATTCATTTGCACAAGGAGACATCAGTATGACTTTGATGAGCAACATAAGCTTGAATTTATACTCGGTTTTATTTTTGCTGATTTTATTTATTCAATCACAAAGAAATGATGATAAATCATCCATGGAACATAGACTTTACGTATCCATGGTCATAACGACCGCTTTTCTGCTGGGGGTTGATATATTCAGCCGATTTGACGGCAGAGCCGATACCTTTTTTTCAACAGCAAATCATCTGGGCAATCTGCTCATGTTCCTGCTGAACCCTGTATTGCCTTCCATCTAGTTCTTATATGTGCATTATCAGATCTTCAGAGATAAATCAAAGCTGATTTCATTTACAAAGATTTTTATCGTAATTTTTTCTGTAAATGCAGGCATGGTTATACTGACACAGTTCTCTGGCTGGTATTATAGTATCGACAGCAGCAACATTTACCATAGAGGCCCCTTGTTCTTATTATCAGCTCTGCCTGCAGTCATATTGAATCTTAGCTCTTTTATATTGGTCATTATGAATAAAAAGCAGATAGATAGAAGACATTATTTTTCACTGATCCTGTTTGCTCTTCCGCCATTTACCGCTATTGCACTGCAGATCTTCTTTTATGGCATTTCCATCATGCTGAACTGTGTCGTGATTTCTCTTCTGATCGCATACCTGAATATACAGGATCATGACATGAACACGGATCATCTCACCGGTATCTATAATCGCAAGATGCTGGAAAATTACTTGAAGAAAAAAATCAACAGAAGCAATGAAAAAAAGACATTTTCTGCAATCATGCTGGATATCAATAATTTCAAATATATCAATGACACTTTTGGACATGAAACTGGTGATAAGGCCCTGGAGACAGCAGCTGGTATATTACGCAGCTGTATTCGTTCAAACGATTTCATAGCACGCTTTGGCGGTGATGAATTCTGGCTGATCCTTAACATAACAGCAAAAGAGGATCTGGCAGAGTTCGCAGACCGAATCAGAAGCTGTCTTGATCATTATAATGCATTGGAAAGTTCTGTATTCAAGCTGAGCTTTAGTATGGGATATGCTGTATATCAGTATGATTCTCATATGGGAATGGAAGAGTTTCAAAAACATATAGATAATCTGATGTATGAAGATAAAAAGAAGCAGAAGCAGGAACAAATGTTAACCAGATCATAAAATTTCGCAAAACATGCACAGGCATGTGAAAGAAACACGAAGTTAACATGCACAAATCATGCATGTAAAGCAACTTCGTGTAAAAGAACCTCGATATTCTCGCAGAGGGCTCGAATATCTTGTTCTTTACTCATTATTTGTGATGCCAAAAGGCGGTGTCAGGTTTAGAAGTGTGAAAGAATCAGTGGCTTTTTAACAGGAAAGAAGGTGTTTTTGATGGAAAGAAAAGCGAAAGAACTGGTAAAAGGATACAGAACACAGGATGGTGCAGGGGTGAGCCTTGTCAGGGTATTAGGGAATACGACAGTGAAGGAATTTGATCCTGTTCTTCTGCTGGATTCCTTTGACAGTACAGATCCGGATGATTACACTGCAGGATTTCCGATGCATCCTCACAGAGGAATTGAAACGATCAGTTATGTTTACCGCGGACAAATGACGCATCGTGACAGTCTAGGTAAAGAAGACACCATAGCTGACGGAGAGGTGCAGTGGATGACTGCCGGCTCAGGTATATTGCACGAGGAAAGGCTGCCTGCTTCTGAAAGGATGCTTGGCGTTCAGTTGTGGCTGAATCTCGCTGCAAAGGATAAGATGGTGCCGCCTGCTTATCACAGTGTAAAAAATGATGCTATTGAAGAGATTGCCTTTGAAGGCGGGTTCCTCAGACTTCTTGCAGGATCCTATGAAGACAGGACAGGCTATCTTTCGAAATATCTTCCGCTTGATTATTATGATATTCATCTGAATCCCGGGATGTCAAAAACGATTAAGACAGCATCTGAGAGATCGGTAATAGTTTTTACACTTTTAGGAGATGCATATATCGGCGGTGAACTGATTAAAGAGAAGACAGCAGTGAAACTGACGCAGGGTGAAGTTGCAGAATTCAAAGCAACAGACCAATCGGCTCAGATCCTGTTCATCAGTTCCATGAGGCTTGAGGAACCTGTATCCTGGGGCGGTCCGATTGTTATGAATACGATACAGCAGCTGAACCAGGCATTTGATGACCTGGATAACGGAACATTTTTGCAAAAAGGTATTGTGTACTGACAGGCTGCGTGCTCTTACCGGCATTATCTTTGTTCACTGGATACAAACAAACCCTGCATTTCCTGTCAGAAAATCCAAAAAAAAATCAGTATATTGACGGAAGATTCATTTCAAATCTATAATTGACTTGTTTTTATACTATAAAAAGCGGGTGAGGTAACATGAAGCTGTTTATATTGAATACCGGATATCTGGAAACCGATAAGAACAATGTGGTAGCATGCTCCACAATAGGAACATACAGCAATCCAAAGGTCACAAATCAGTGGATCAGACTGCCGGTTCTGGCATTTCTGATCGAAACAGAAAGCGGGTACATTTTATATGATACCGGCAGCAATCCCGAGGCTATGAACGGATACTGGCCAAAGCATCTTCAGGAGATTTATCCGTTGTATCAGAAAAAGGAAGAACGACTGGAAGAACAGCTTGCAAGCTGTGGTGTCAGGCCGGAAGATATAAACACTGTGGTACTTTCTCATTTACACCTGGATCATGCAGGCAATCTCGATTTGTTTCCACATGCCGACGTGTATGTACCAAAGGCGGACTTTTGTATGGCACAGATGCAGGTAAGGATGAACGCAGATCCGGCAGCACATGGCGGCTATATCAAAGAAGACCTTAATGTAACGGTGAAGCAGTACCATCTGGTCGAAGAAGATTTTGAACTGGCAAAGGGAGTGGAGGTCATCAACCTGCCAGGACATACACCGGGTCTGTTAGGGCTGGTCGTTCACCTGGAGAGTGAGACATTTTTGCTGCCGCAGGACTGTGTTTATACAGGAGAGATATATGGCCCTCCGGCGAAAGCATCCGGTCTGCTGTATGACAGTCTTTCATTTTTTCGCTCGATCGAAAAAGTCCGCAGCCTTCAAAAAAAATACCAAGCCAAAGTAATATACGCACATGATGAAGCTTTGTTCAAAACACTAAGGACAGCACCGTTCTGCTATAAATGATACTCTTTACGTTAAAATAAAGGTTGTAAACAGTTGTACACTGTTTGCAGCCTTTTATGATGGTGCGCCTGGCAGGCATCGACTTGCATGGATCAATCCATTGAATGCAGCAGCCGGTATAATTTTGCCTGTTCTTCCGGTGTTTTGCAGTAGGTAACAGCAATCAGCCGCTGATTCTTCCGGTATAATGACAAAAATGCAGAATAGCTGTCATTGGCATTGCCAACTGCTCTTGCATTGATGATGACACCAGAATTCATAAAGGCAGCTCCAAATACAGCGGGGTCATTCGGTGAGGGATCGGTCTCCTGTGAAAATGCTCCGTCAACGGCAGTCAGCCCTTTCAGCTGTCTGACCATGGATATTTTATTCTCCCAGTTTCCGCAGGAGTGAAAGACGGTTCCGTTAAAAGCGGCACCGATTCGCTCATCAGAGGCTCTGAAAAGATCAAGATAATCATCTGGCTGCAGCATAATAGCATTATCATCGCTCATACCAACACCACGAAAAGCTCTGCTGCTGGCAAAACCATGGCCCGGAGAAGCAAGAGATGATCCGATCAGATTTTTCTGGTGGTTCAGGAATTCAATTAATAATGTGGCCGTCAGTTCAGCTGCGCTGCTGACTGCGTCAGGGTCGTCATAAATCTCAAGGAAAAGGTCGTTGACTGGCAGCAGGTAAGAAAGCATGTTAAGCGGTGACTGAACATCACTGAAGGATATGGGAACCCGTCCTTTTGTTTTATCCATAAAATATTCGATCATTTCGAGAATGTGTTTTCCGACTGGTGTCTGATGAATCGGGATATAATCAGAGGAAAGGATCTCTTGTACTGTTTTGAATTTTGGCAATACCGCCGGTGCCTGTTTGTCATGCCAGATATAGTCACTGCCAAAACAGGAGGCAATATAGCCGATACCGTACCATGGTTCAAGAAAATTGGCTATGTCTGCTTCGTAGTCAAGACTTGCCATAAGAGCACCGAGCTGCAGGGCAAGAGAATCTTTTTTGTCTCTGCATTTATCATAGAACACACCGTTGGCGCGCACTCTTCGGTAGACTAATAGACCGTGTGTACTATTTGTAAAGGATCGGTTACGCTCTTGCAGTGAGCTTTCATATGCCTGATAATGTTCAAAATCAAAGTGTTCCGGCAAAACTGGAAGGACAAAGGTTCCCTGGCTGTCCTGGCTGTTCGTATCAAATGTTTTTCCCATGATATCCTTCTTTCTTATACAAAACTTGTATCCGTATATGTCTGTCTTTCTAGCATTTTACACCGGAACACCTGAAATAAATGGTAGATACATAAGATGTATTATAAAAATCTTTGGTTTTTCAAATTGGGATTTTGACTTTACTCTGTATGGAGAGTAAAATAAGAACTGTAAAAACTATAAGGCTCATATAAGAATCATATAAGAATCATATAAGAACATATAAGAACCATATAAGAACCATATAAGAATCATAAAAGGACCATACAAGAAACCTACATAGACCATAAAGGAGGCTGCAGATGATAGATTTTCCGATAGAAGAAACCATTCGCAAAAGAAGCAGTATACGTACATATCAGAGTAAAGCATTAAAGAATGAGATAAAAACGCAATTGCTGGATATTACCGCCAGGACAGAGAATCCGTTTAATACGAAGATTAAGCTTCAGATGATCTGCAAAACAGCGGGACCAGAAAATGAAAAACTTGGTACTTACGGCGTTATAAAAGGAGCTGTTGATTATGTCACGGCAGCTGTCCCGAATTCGCAGGAGGCACTTCTTGCTCTTGGTTATATACTGGAGATTTTTGTATTAAAGGCTGCTCATCTTGGTCTTGGTACCTGCTGGCTTGGAGGAACGTTCAACCGGGGCAGCTTTGCAAAAGCAGTGCATCGAGAAGAAAACGAAATCATACCGATTGTTTCACCGGTTGGGCATCCGGCAGAAAAACAAGGAATCAGCGACAGGCTGATCAGAACCTTTGCAAAATCGGCAAAGAGAAACCCTTTTGAGTCCATGTTCTTTCATAAGGACTTTTCCACGCCGCTGACAAAGGAGGAAGCTGGGCTTTATGAATTTCCTCTGGAGATGGTACGGCTCGCACCATCTGCATCGAACAAACAGCCCTGGCGTATTGTGAAGAACGGCAGACAGTGGGATTTTTATAAGAAAAGAAGTTACGGTGATAAGATGGGCTATGATATTGAAGATGTCGATCTCGGTATTGCAGTGTGCCATTTTCACCTGGCACTGCAGGATAAGGGACTGCAGGGAAGATTTATAAAGAAAGAGATAGTGAATAAAAGGGAAGCTGACTTACATTATATAATAACCTGGGAATCAGTGTGATTACGTAAGAAGTTCCCTCTTTTGATAAAAATAATAACATGCACAGGTTCCGGCTGTTGCCAAAAGCAGAGTCAGAATCGTAAATGGCAGATCGACCGTTCTGTCAAACATAAGAGTATTGGCACTGTAATAATAAAAAGGTGTCAGGAAGCGGAGCGGTCTGGCTTTTTCATTCAGATCAATAATGACTTTAAGCATAAAGGTGCCAAGTATGATCATCGTGGCAAAAGAGGATGCTCTTTTGGAGTTCTTTGTAACTGCGGCAAGAAACAGTCCGATTCCAAAGAAAAGCAGTTCCAGCAGAAATAATGCTGTTATGACAAGAAGTATCGGAATGAACAGAGAAGTTTTGGTCTTAAGATAAGGCGAGACAAATATAAGTGATGCTGTCAGCGTTACCAGGGAAAAAACAAAAAGGTTCAACAAAGCAGCTATAATCTTACAGCTGATAACATGAACACGGGTTACTGGTTTTGAGAACAGAAAGTCACTGGTTCTGTCGCGTTCTTCCTTAGAAATAATGGTTACACCAAGCATTGTTGAAAAAACTGCAGCCAGAAGCAAAAAGTATATGAAAAAAATGCTGTAAAAGACTGCTATAGAAGTCAGATGCGCACCATCGCCAATTCCCAGTACATTTCTCATTTGGGCAGGAATGCTGCCCATCAGTTCGTTGACCGACTGTCCGGTCTCTGAAAAAGCAGAGTATTTGATCATTCCGGCATATATCAGAAAGACCATGGAACCGCACCAGATCAAAAGGGATTTCAGGTGTGCTTTTAATTCGCGCTTCACTATATTCATTGGGAACCTCCTTTTGTAAGGTAAGTCACACAGATGGCAGGTCTTTTTTTTGATAGATCAGATAACTGGCTGCTATCGTTACACAAAGAACAGCAAAAGTGAGACAGACATACACGGCATCATAGGAACGGCTGGCAATCAGATTGGCACCTTTAAAATAAGAGAATGGCGTAAGGTAAGTCAGTTTTTTATCCAGTATGGACTGGTTGATCATTTCCACAATAAAGAAGAAGAAAACAACACCCAGTGTCAGAGGAGTTACCGTTTTTAACCGCCGGAAGAACATGGAGCACA
>QKDK01000372.1 GCA_003252135.1 Clostridia bacterium | reverse complement strand
AAATCAGCTGACGTCTTTTCAAGAATGACTCTCTGCATCTCCATTGGTATTCCGTCAGGCGCTTCCAGCCGTTTCATCACTCCCGCTCTCATCTTAGCGCACTCTTCCTTCAGTATATCCAGAGAAAGCCTGTCCAGCTGGCAAAGAGCTTCATTTGCTATTGCATCAGCCAGCAGTCCGGACAGATATTCACCTTCCTGAAAACATCGTGTGCTGTATTCTGAAATCTCATTTCCGATGGTATATATTCCGTAACATACTTCCGTGTCTTTTGGAATATCAAACGACTTTGCATAATCTCCTGCTTTTTCAAATTTCAATATGGTTACAGGATGGCAAAAGTCGAGCATCTGGTCAAGTATCTGGTCATATTCAGCAAGCACTTCGTCATAGACCGGACTGTCAGGATAACAGTCAATAAAACGGAACACCTTTTCTCTGTTGATCTCTATTTTTATGTTTCTTAGTATGATTGGCTCTTTCATGATCTGTAACCCCCAAAGACTGTTTGTATGCAGCTTATAGTAATTTTATGCTGTTCGAACTAACACGAAACTATTATACTATGAAATTAGCTGCCTTGTCAGTAACTGAAAAAAAGAAACCGGCGAAAACGCCGGTCTTTGTATAAACAAATACTCTCTATGCTCAGGATGCCTTTTTCTCTGTAACAGCTTTTTTTGCAGTTTCAGCTGCTGTAGCAGCATCAGCTGTGTAAAAATCTGCTCCGATCTGGTCTGCAAAATTCTGATTCACTGGCGCTCCGCCAATCATAACAATATATTTGTCCCTGATTCCTCTTGCTTCCAGTCCGCTGATCACTTCTTTCATGTTCGGCATTGTTGTTGTGAGCAGTGCAGACATACAGATAACATCTGCTCCGACCTCTTCTGCTTTATCTATAAAAGCTTCTGCCCCGGCATCAACACCAATATCGAAAATCTGCATACCTGCACCTTTGAGCATCATGGCAACCAGGTTTTTTCCGATATCATGTAAATCACCTTTTACCGTACCGATTACGGCTTTTCCAACAGGTTCATTTCCTACTTCCACAAGTTTAGGTTCAAGTATCTCAAGACCAGTATTCATCGCTCTGGCAGCCACAAGGACTTCAGGGACAAATACTTCATTATTTTTAAATTTTTCGCCAATGATCATCATACCGGACAATAGGCCTTCATTCAGTATTACTTTTGGATCAAGTCCTTCATCCAATGCCTGCTGAACTAATGTCTTAACGTTTTTTGCCCGTCCTTTTTGCAGAAATTCCGAGATTTCTTCGATCAGTGCCATAACAAATCCTCCTTTGGTTAACTGTATTCCCATACTATTGCAGTTTATCACAAGTATACTCACTTCTCTGACTTTATTTTTGTAATTATTTTAGAATGGTAGTATATTTTTTATGTATTTGTGTTATAATTGTACTTATTCTGATAATACTACAATTTTTATACAGGAGATTTCGCGATGTCCATACCCTACCTATATACAATTATTGAAAAAGAACAATTGAAAGAGATCCTTGAATCATTCCAGACCTGTGTAAATCTTCCGGTACAGGTCATAGATGAAAAGGGAGCTATCATTGAATCCTGCGGACCGGTTTCCTCGTTTTGTAATATTTTCAGAAAATACTTACCGACCGGTGAAACCTGTGAAAAGCTTCATATCAGTGCCAGCAAACAGGCCATCGAACTTGGTGAGACCTATATATTTTCCTGCCACGCAAACCTGAATCATATTGTTTTTCCACTGATCAACAACGGTTCTTTCTGGGGGTCTATTCTGGTCGGTCCTTTTCTTATGGATGAGCCGGATTCACTTTTGATTCAGGATATCGATAAAAAATATCCGATACCAACAGCTGACCTGATCGATCTGTATGAGGAATCCTCTAAAATCAAAGTAGTTCCTCCTGCAACAGTGACACATATCAGCCGTCTGTTATATTATCTGTTTTCCAATCTGATTTCTGAAAGTAAACAACAGCTAATCATTAACCAGAAAAAACTGCACCAGCAGTCAAGAATTAACGAATCCATTCAGAAATTCAAAAATGTTGAATCTGCTTCTGTTGCGCTATACCCGTATGATAAAGAAAAGACACTGCTTCTTAAGGTGAAAGAAGGCAATGTCAAAGAAGCAAAAGGTATATTAAATGATCTGCTTGGATATGTTTTCTTTTCAGAAGGAAGCAGCTTGGAAACCGTAAAGTCACGTGCGATTGAATTATGTTCACTTTTGTCGAGAACGGCAATTGAAGGCGGCGCGGCAACAGACAGTATACTAAAGATCAACAATCAGTTCTTAAAAACACTGCAGGAGATATCTGACCTTGATTCCCTTTGCTATAAGCTGCAGGATACCCTGGAAGTCTTTACAGAGGCTATGTTCAATTTCATTCCGTCCAAAAATTATGAACTGATGAAACGTGCCATGTTATTTATCTCTGAGAATTTTTCAAAGAATATATCTCTTGACGAAGTTGCCGATT
>QKDK01000294.1 GCA_003252135.1 Clostridia bacterium | reverse complement strand
CCCCATTTGATGAAGTAACACCACAGCAAAGAAGTAATGCCAAAGCAGTCAACTTTGGTATAATCTATGGTATAAGTTCGTTTGGTCTGGGTCAGGGGCTAAATATATCACGTAAAGAAGCAGATCAGTATATAAAACAATACTTTGAAACATATCCAAAGATCAAGGAATTTCTTGAACTTCTGGTGGATTTTAGTCGAGAACATGGGTATGCGAAAACACTGTATGACAGAAGAAGACCGATTCCCGAATTATCTTCTTCAAATTTTATGCAAAGAAATTTTGGTGAAAGATGTGCGATGAACTCGCCAATCCAGGGTACTGCAGCAGACATAATAAAGATTGCCATGATCCATGTAAATAACAGGTTGAAATCGGAAGGAATGGAATCAAGACTGCTTCTTCAGATCCACGATGAGCTTCTTGTCGAAGCTAAAAAGGAAGAAGCAGAGAAAGTGAAGCAGATTGTATGGGAAGAGATGTTCCATGCTGCTAGGCTAAAGGTACCGCTGGAGGTCGATGTAAAGCTGGGACGCAACTGGTATGAAGCAAAATGAGCATAGTAAATAATATGGTTGATAAAAAAGCATTCACTGCAGTTATCGGAATAACAGGAGGGATTGGCAGCGGAAAATCATATGTTGTTGAAAGGATTTCATCGTTATTCAAAACGCTGGTTATACCTACCGATGAAATTGCAAAAGCACAGATGAAGCAGGATGGCTGCTCCTACCAGCACGTTGTGCAGGAATTTGGTTCTGATATTCTGGATCAAGACAAAGAGATCGACAGACAAAAGCTTGCCGATCTTGTATTTCATGATGCTCTTGCTTTGGCGAAACTGAACAGCATTACGCATCCGCTTGTAATGGAGGAAGTTAAAAAGCAGATTCAGGCAGCAAAGAATTCCGGTGAGTATCATGTGATCCTGCTTGAGTCAGCATTGCTTACACAAGCAGGTTATAAAAAGTATTGTGATGAAGTATGGTATATACATGCTTCAAAGGAAACCAGAATGTTTCGTCTGCATAAGAACCGTAACATGCAATGGGAAGATATTGATGCAGTTATGAAGAATCAGGCAGATGAAGAAAAGTACAGATCAACTACAGACAGGCAGATCAATAATGATTTTTCAGTAGGACAGACGGAATTGGACGATCAGTTAAAAAGTATCATAGAAAATCTGCTGAAAAATATTTACAATGCTGGAAATCATAATATTGATATGGTATGATAAATAAAATCAGGTTCTATTTCACAAAATATAATGGTAACGTTATCTGAGTACGGGAGGAAACATCATGTTGTCAACAAATCTGCCTGATAATCTTGTTTTTGGTCTTGATATCGGGACACGAAGCATTGTAGGGACAGTTGGGTATAAAAGCAATGAGTATGATTTTACGGTTGTGGCTCAGTATGCAAGATTTCATGATACCAGAGCAGTTATGGACGGACAGGTTCATGATATTGAAAAGGTTGCAGAAACTATTATCCAGGTCAGGAAAGAACTTGAACTGCAGCTTGGATGCAAGCTTACAGAGGTCTGTATTGCAGCAGCGGGAAGAGTGCTCAAAACAGTACAGGTGAGCTGCAGCCTTCCGTTTGATGAAGAAACGACAGTTCGTCAGGAGCATCTGACCACACTGATTGCAGGCGGTATAGAAAAAGCATATGGTGAAATACACAGCGATCCGGATAATAAAACGATTTTTCACTGTGTCGGACATACTGTTATGCATTATTATCTTGATCAGTACCCTATCCTGGTATTGGACGGACACAGAGGCAGAAGCATATCAGCCGATCTGATCGCAACCTTTTTGCCGCAGGCTGTCGTGGATGGATTATATGCATCTATAGAAAAAGCCGGGCTTACTGTATCTAATCTGACACTGGAACCAATCGCTGCGATCAATGTCGCCATACCAGAGAAATTCCGAATGCTTAATATTGCCCTTGTTGATGTCGGGGCTGGAACATCAGATATATGTGTTACGAAAGATGGAAGTATTGTTGCCTATGGTATGTTCCCTTGCGCAGGAGATGCAATCACAGAAAAGATCATGAACTGCCATCTTGTAGACTTTCAGACAGCAGAGACCATGAAGCTTTCAACAGGAAAAAAGAAAGATATTGCTTATAAAGATATATTGAATTGTAAGAGCAAGGTTTCGGCTCAGGAGATCTTTGAAGAAACTCAGCCTGTAATTGAACATATAACGAGCGAGGTATCGAGACAGATTATTGAGCTGAATGGCGGGAAAAGCGTAAGTGCTGTATTCGTAGTCGGCGGAGGCGGTAAATTTAAAACCTTTTTACCTGAGCTTGCAAAGCAATTGAACCTGCCAAAAGAGAGAGTCGCATTACGTGGTGAAGAGGTATTGGGCTCCATACGTTTTATGCAAGAAGACATTAAAAAAGATTCAACGCTCGTAACGCCGATCGGAATATGCCTGAATTACTATGAACAAAAGAACAATCTGATTTTTGTTTATG
>QKDK01000121.1 GCA_003252135.1 Clostridia bacterium | reverse complement strand
ATCAGGATCAATGAGCTGGGAGAGTATATACAGCTTGGTATCGAAGAAAAAGGAAAAAGCATAGCGGCGGAAGATCTTCCCCATATATTTGAACGCTTTTACAGAGCAGATACAGCGAGAACGACAAAGTACGGAGGAACAGGACTTGGACTTGCCATTGCCAAGAAGATCGTTGAAGATCACGAGGGCCGGATATGGGCAATGGGTGAGAAGGGTGTCGGAACAACAATATACTTTACAATAAAAAAATGGACAAGGAACAATAATAACGCAGAATAGATACGAAGCAGGAGGATTTCAAATGAGCAAAATACTAATCATTGAGGATGAACAGACTATTGCTGAGCTTGAAAAGGACTATCTGGAGCTCGCAGGCTTTGATGTGGTCATTGAGAACACCGGAGATGAAGGTCTGAGCAAAGCACTGGCAGAAGAATTTCAACTGATCATTCTTGATCTGATGCTGCCATCCATTGACGGATTCGAAATCTGCAAGAGAATCCGTGATAAAAAGAATATCCCGATCATCATGGTATCGGCAAAAAAGGATGACATTGATAAGATCCACGGATTGGGACTTGGTGCTGATGATTACATGACAAAACCCTTCAGCCCCAGTGAACTGGTCGCCAGAGTGAAAGCTCATCTGAATCGGTATGAACGTCTTGTCAGTTCCGGGGTACAGGAAAATGATGTAGTTGAAATCAGAGGGATCAAGATCGATAAGACTGCACGCAGGGTCTATGTGAACGGCGAAGAAAGGAATTTTACAACAAAGGAATTCGACCTGCTTACCTTTCTGGCAGAGCATCCGAATCATGTATACACGAAGGAAGAGCTGTTCCAGGAGATCTGGGATATGGAATCCATTGGTGATATTGCGACAGTGACCGTTCATATTAAAAAGATTCGTGAGAAGGTGGAAGCCAATACGTCAAAGCCTCAGTATATTGAGACGATCTGGGGTGTAGGGTATCGCTTCCGCGTATGAATTGTTACAGGTTACAAACAGAAGCAATCGTTCCTTAAACCTGTGTCACATAAGATTGACAAATGGTTAACAAATTATATATAATAGGGTTGCTGATGCCAAAGGCGGTGCCTGAAGCAAAAGCACTAGAGATTCCATCGTTCTGAGCTGTGAGGTCATTCCGAGCAGGAAGACAGTTGTAACAGAAGACGTAGTCTGCTATTCATTCTGTTGCCTTGTAAAAAACGAACGATATGATCCTGTGCTTACAGCAAAGCACAGGATTTTTTGCAGTCTGTTGCAGTCTGTTGCAGTCTATTGCAGAATGTTGCAGACAGGGAAGACTGAAAAAATGTACCATGATCCAGAATCGAAAAAGAGGAAGGCAGCGCGAAGCAGATTCGCATATTGCCTGAACAGGAGGAGATTATGAAAAGAAAGAAATGGGCTGTCGTCATGGCAGTCGTACTAAGCATTACACTGTTAGGAGCCTGCGGATCTGCCAAACCATCGAATGATACTGCGGCACAGACTGGTGCACAGGTAAGCGCAGAACAGGAACCGACTGCTGCCGTAACAGAGGGAGCATCTGCAGAAAAGATGAATCTTGCAATAGCTGCCCTGAAAGGCCCTACTGCAATCGGCATGGTTGAAATGATGGAAAAAGCAGAAAAAGGAGAGACAGAGAATAACTATACATTTTCTGTTCTCGGAGCTGCAGATGAAGTAACTGCCGGGCTGATCAAGGGAGACTACACCTTTGCAGCAATACCGGGAAATCTGGCTTCTGTCCTGTACAACAAGACTGGCGGTGCACTCGAGGTGGCAGCAGTGAATACGCTTGGTGTGCTGTATATTCTTGAATCGGGAGACAGCATCCAGTCTATGGAAGACCTGAAGGGAAAGACCATTTATTCAATGGGAAAAGGGACAACACCTGAATTTACCTTGAATTATCTGCTGCAATCTGCCGGAATCGATCCGTCAAAAGATGTAACGATTGAATATAAATCAGAAGCGACAGAGGTCGCAGCGCTGCTTTCTTCCGGAGAAGATGTTATAGCAATGCTCCCGCAGCCCTATGTAACAACGGTCATGAAGCAGAATGAATCTGTGAGGATCGCTCTTGATGTTACAAAGGAATGGGAAACCTATACCGGCGATGGAAGCACAGTAGTGACAGGAGTAGTGGTCGCACAGAAAGCATTTCTTGAAGAAAATAAAGAAGCCGCAGATGCATTCCTGAAGGAATATGCTGCTTCTGCGGCGTATGTGACAACGAATGTGGAGGATGCTGCCGCACTTGTTGAAAAGTACGGAATTTTCAGTGCAGACGTGGCAGAAACAGCCATTCCGCTCTGTAATATAGTATTCATGCAAGGGGATGCGATGAAGGAAAAGATCAACGCATATCTGCAGGTGCTGTATGATCAGCAACCTGATTCGGTAGGCGGGACCATGCCGGGAGATGATTTCTTTTATATTCCGTAACAAAAAGATCCGCCAAATCCGAAAAGAGCTGCTAGCCAATGCTTCCGGTTCTTGCCAGTTCGATGAAAATTTCTACCCATTCGGGGTCGAACTGTGTTCCCGAATTCCTTGAGATCTCATCCAGTGCATTATCAAAAGACATAGCGTCTCGGTATGACCTGACAGACCGCATTGCATCGTAAGCATCTGCAATGCTGATAATTCGGGCACCGAGCGGTATGTCTTTTTTTGTCAGGCCCAAAGGATAGCCGCTTCCGCCAAATTGTTCATGATGATGAAGGATGGAAGGGGTGATCCTGTTCTCGGTATCAAGGGTTTTAATAATATCCGATGCAATTCTGCTGTGCTTTTTAATCTTTGAATACTCCGAAGCGGTAAGCTTTTTTTTCTTGTGTAAAATATTGTCCGGAATACAGATCTTACCGATATCGTGAAGCTTGGCAGCCCACAGGATATCAAGGTAGTGTTCATCGATTCCATATTGGTGCTGGTATAATTTTCCGGCAATCATTGCGACACGTTTTGAGTGTCCGTCTGTGTACTGATCCTTTGTTTCCAACAGATTGGTGAGCATCTCCATAGAGTTCAAAAGAAGATCCTGGTATTGGTTCTTCAGCTGCCCCATGATAATTTCCTGGGTCCTGTGTGTATATGCTCTCGCTTCATCTGCCTTAACTGCCTTTGTAACATCTCTTGTTATAATGGCCAGTCCGACGGTCTCCTGATCGTCTCCTACAATGCCGGTATAGGTATTCTCATAGATCTTCTGATTGGCTTCATCATTCACCATCCGATGGTAGGTTTTATCGGGATTGCTCTGTAAAAATGAGATTGCCCGCTCAACCTTTGGAGCAGAGCTTTTTGCATGACAATTAATTGCGTTATGCCCAAGCAGGTCTTTGGCACTGATATTGCGGATCTGCTCTGCAGCCTGATTCACGAACAAAATGACCCCATTGGGATCTGTGATGATAACACCCTCAGATAACTGCCTGATTAACATGCAGAAAAGATCAGTGTTGATCTGATTATCCATACTTACCCCCATTCCTGCGCTTTTTACGCAGTCAGAAAAATCCTTTAAAATAAATGCCGGAGCATATAAAACGTGATTATTCGATTATAATATATAAAAAGAGAAAGCAAATACAGTATAGCACAAACATACAATATTACAACACTAAAAAAGTATATTAACATTTTATAAAAGCAATAAACAAAGAATTAAATCGCATACGTGAACACGGCTTGACCGATATCGTCTTTTGATAAATAAATAAGCTTACCTGACAGAAAAAAGCAGAAAATCAAATTCGAAAACTGCCAGAAGATGCCTGAATCAACCTAAATCAGTCAAAATAAACTGCTGCTTGTTAAGGTTTTCTATAATCCGTCCGAAATAGTATGTAACAGCATGGATGATGAATTTCATGACAAGGAATGAGGAAAACTATGAATATCAATGGGATTTATGCAGGAAGTTATGCCGCTGAGTCAATATCAGTTGACCAGAAGGGCACGTATTCTTCCTCCTACGAAGCCGGTCAGGTTTTGGAAGGCATAGTCTCCAGGGTATCCGAGAAAGTTACAATAAACTTTAGTGGGAATGAGATCTCATTTCCAAAAGAATCTGTTCAAAACGCCAGGGAAGGCGAAATCAGAAAATATCAAATCATGGATGTGTCGGGAACAAGTCTTGTACTAAAGGAAATTGGTACAACACAGGAAACCAGCAGGAGCAGTGCGATGACGTTGCCCGTGAATGCACAGGACCAGAATCGGATCAGGGAAGGTGCATGCACCGTAAAAGAGAGCGATGACACAGATCAGGATGATCTCTCAGATGCTGCGGCAAGAATGACAAAAGAGGATTATGCCAGCCTTAGCGACGAGGGAATGACGCTTGAGAAGTTCAATCTTGAACGGCTTGACCGTGCTATCGACCGTATCAAAAGTCAGAGGGATGTACGGGATGAAAGCGTCAGACAGCAGGCCGAAGATCTGAAAATGAAGACCAGAAAGGTTAAAGAAGATACTGACAGCAGTATAGCTGATACAGCGGCTCTTTCCGGGTTGACAGAACAGATCGCGCAAAGACTTTTGGCATCCGATCTTCCAGCCACAGAGGAGAATGTATCGCGGATCGCCAAAGCCATGAATCTGGCAAAAGAAGCAGCATCCATGACAGATGCCTCTTTTTCTTATCTGATCGACAATCAATTAAAACCAACCATAGAAAATGTATATAAAGCAGTCCATGCAGGCAGCGGGGTCAGCACACCTGTCTCTGAAGAAGTATGGGACAGTCTGAAAAGCGATGCCGCCTCCATCATTCTTGATGCCGGGATGACAGTCAGTGATGAAACGATGCAGGATGCAAGATGGCTGGTCGAGGAAGGACTGCCCATGACTGCTGAAAATCTGCAGTTCAGACAGACCCTGCAGACAATCAGGGAAGGTGTGGACCAGACAGAACTTCTGAATAAAACAGTTGAATCCTTGCGGGCAAGACAAAAGCCGGAAGAAGCAGAATTCATTCAGTCGTCGGAAGATGCAGCGCAGGAAGGTATTTCACAGGAAAGTACAGGCAAAATCACAGATCTGATCAACAGGCGAAAACTTGAAGAGACAAGACTGATGATGACGATCGAGGCAAAAGGAACGGCTTTTTTAGTCGGAATCGATACGGATATCGAAGGACTCAATACTCTTGTGGAGAAGTTAAAGGATCAGGAGAACTCCTATTATCAGAATCTGATGAAAGAAACAGGGACACCGGCTTCTTCTGAAACACTCGAGCTTTTAAAGAATACAACAGAGACCATGGCCGCACTGCAGAATGCTCCTGAGTATATCCTTGGAATGACGATGCAGACACAGGACGAAGAGACCATACAGACACTGGCCGAGGAAGGAACCAGACTGACAGCCAGACTGATGCAGGCTGGTGAAAGCTATGAAGTATTGATGACAAGACCAAGGAAAGACATGGGAGATTCCATACAGAAAGCATTTACAGGAATTGAAGATACATTACAGTCCATGGAACTAGAGCCAACGAAAGCAAATGAAAGAGCGGTAAGAATTCTTGGTTATAATCAGATACCGATTACAAAAGAGAACATCAGCAATATAAAGCTGTATGATGCCAAGGTCAATGAGCTGATACAGAATCTGAAGCCTCCGGTAACAGTCGAGCTGATACGTCAGGGAGTCAATCCGATAGAGATGCCGGTTGATGAGCTGAATAAGACTGTCAGCTCCCTTCTTGCAAAAACAGGAGCTACAGAGGAAGAAAAATACAGCGAATATCTTGTCAACCTGAGCAGGAAGGATTCGCTTACACAGGAAGAGAGAGCTTCCTATATCGGAATTTACAGGTTATTGAATAATATTGATAAAACAGATGGCGCAGCCATCGGTGCAACAATAAAAGCTGGAAGAGAACTGACGTTATCCAATCTTCTGACAGCAGTCAGAACCATAAAAAAGGGCGGTATTGATGTCGGGGTGGATGAAAGTTTTGGAGGAATCAAGGAGCTTACATTTTCAAAGGAATCCATAACAAGCCAGGTAAATACAGCATTTTCAGAAAGCTCCATGAACCAGTTTTTTGACAATGCAGAGAATAGAACAAAGCAGGATGCCGCAGAAAGCGATATGGCCGGAACTTTTGATTCTGCACAGGAAGAATATCAGCAGCTGCTGGTGCAGGAGATATTGCATACCATAACACCTGAAGGTGTTGCAAAACTGATGGCAAATAAATCTGACTGGAAGAATACTTCGCTGGAAGAGACCAGTGAGATCATGCAGGAAGCAAAGGCAGAGGAACAAGGCAATGCCTGGCAGGAGGAAAAACTTGCGACCATCCGCACATTAGCAAAGGATTCCGCACAGGAGCTGGCTTTTCTGCAGGATGCAGGGATTGACAAAACACTGCAGAATCTGACGGCAGTGAAGGAACTTCGCAAAGGAAACAGCTGGTTCCAGACGCTTATAGAGACCGCGAGGGAAGCCAGTCAAGAGGAAACAGAAAGCTCAGACAGTGCTCCTGATTCAGTAAAGCTGCCAGATCTCACAGACAGCATCGTGAGCAAGGACACTCTAAGTGAAGCCTGCAGTAATCTGGATATATCCGCCAGACAGCTGATGAATGAGATATATGCAGGTGCATCCACTGACACAGATACACTTTGGAGCCTTATGAGGATCCAGGCAGGAATCGAGTTTTGCAGTGACATGCGTCAAAAGGAATACTATGAAATACCAGTTGATACCACGTCAGGAACGACGACCATGAATCTGACTGTCGTCCACACTGCCGAAAATGCAGGAAGAGTCAGTATATCCATACAGCTGCCTGCAATCGGAAGGATTAAGGCAGAAGGTGAAGTGGAACTTGATGGTACAGTGTTTACGATCACGACAGATTCAAAAGCAGGCCGGGATATTCTGAAAGCAGATGAGAGCAGCATAAAAGCAGAATTAGAGGAGCTCTTACTATCCAAAATTACCTTACGATATCTGCTGGAAACAAAGAATACGGACAGTTTCATTTTCAGAAACGGTGATATCTATAAACAGGCAGTATCGGATACCGTATCCGACACCGAATCAGACACTACACCAGAGATCGTATCCGACACCGAATCAGATACTACACAAGACACCGCATCAGATACCACACCGGCTTTGGCAGACAAACAAAAGACAGACGAGCTTTATCTTGCAGCAAAAGCATTGATCAGATACTTTTGTAAAAATGACACAGCAGCCGGGTAATATCATATAAACAGCAGGAAATGACTGCACAGGGCGTTTGAAGCGCAGGAATGGAGAGAAAAATGAGAATCAATCATAATATGGCAGCTATCAAAGCAAGCACCAACCTGAACAAGACCAACAATCTGCTGAACCAGAGCCTAGAGCGCTTATCTTCCGGGTATCAGATCAACAGAGCAGCCGATAATGCTGCTGGTCTTGCCATAACCCAGAAGATGAGAACACAGATCAACGGACTCGATCAGTCCTCCAAGAATTCCTCGGATGGAATTTCTGTTATCCAGACAGCAGAAGGAGCCCTGAATGAGGTAGAAGCAATGCTGCAGAGAATGCGTGAGCTTGCTGTTCAGGCATCTAACGGCACGAATACGACCAACGACAGAGCAGCCATACAGAGTGAGATCGATGAGTTGAATGATGAAATTTATCGTATCTCAAGCACGACAGAGTTCAACACGAAAACACTGCTTGACGGAAGCGCAGACAATGCTTCTTACTCATCCGTCAATTCTGTAGAGCTGATTTCCATATCTGATACAGTTGAGATCCAGGATTATGCACTTACGATTACACAGGATGGCAGACAGGCCGTTCTGCTGAGCGGAAACAGTGTAGATACTTCAACAGATATTACAGATACTGAAGCCGGTACCATCACCATTAACGGCCTGAGTATTTCTGTCAAGGAAGGTGACACAATGGATGAAGTCTATACAAAAATCCGCGATGCCTGTGACTCCATCAATATCAAGGCATTTTTCAGCGACGGAAGCTATGATTCTGCACTTTCCAACAGCAGCTCTGCAGGCTATACAGAAAATGATGTGACAGATGGCGGATATCTGACACTGGTTACAGAAGCGTATGGCTCGGAAGCATCGTTAGAGGTCTATTGCGATAATGAAGATCTTAGAAGCCGTTTTGGAATAACAGAAACCGGTGCCAGTACGACCGGTATGGATGCTAAAGCCACATTAGGAGACGGGTTTGAAGTTACTGCAACGGTAACTGCAAAAGGAAATGTAATTACTGTTTCCGATACCAATGATTTTCAAATGCAGTTCGAGATTGCAGCCGGAACTGCAGAAACAGCATTCACAGACGCTACCATGAGCGGAACACCGATGGATGAAGCGCCGGGAAGCACAGCATATGATGTATCCATCACCGTTCTGGAAGCTGGTCCGATCGACCTGCAGGTCGGTGCGAACGAAGGACAGACCATGACTGTGCGTATCCCAAGAGTTGACCCGAAAACACTCGGGATCAGCGGTGTCAATGTATGTACGGATGACGGAGCACAGAGCGCGATCACCGCTTATGACAATGCTATCGAAGAAGTATCTGGAATCCGTGCAAAGCTGGGTGCTTACCAGAACCGTCTTGATCATGCTATTGCCAACCTGGATACCACACAGGAGAACATAACAGAAGCAATGTCACGGATCGAGGACACAGATATGGCAGCAGAGATGACGGAGTATACCCAGAAAAATGTACTCTCTCAGGCTGGTGTTTCCATGCTTTCCCAGGCAAATACCCTGCCGCAGACCATACTTTCCCTGCTCCAGGGTTAATGGGTAAGCCAGTACATTGTATGATGCAGATTTTTCAGGCTGTTAAAGAGACTGATAGATAAAAGGAGAGAACTTGTGAAGAAAGAATTGATTCAGGATTTTGTTCTGAGAACCTCACAGGCATCAAGAAGCGAACTGATCGTTATCCTGTATGACATTATACTTGAGGATATACAGGCAGCCAGATGTTTTTTTTCGGATGAAGGAAAACATCTGCCGGCAGAAAAAAGAAAAGAGACTGCTAAGTTCAGAAAAGAATTGAAGCACGCACAGAGAGCAGTCAATGAACTGATGGCTGCTCTGGATTTTCAATACAGATTATCCTTTGAGCTTCGAAGATTATATGTATTTGCCAATCAGGAGCTGATTCGGGCAGAACGAAGCAACACCTTGGAACCGCTGCTTATTGTGGAGCAGATGATCAGTAAACTGAAGGCAGCTTTTATAGAGGTGGCAAAGCAGGATACCTCAGGACCGATGGTACAGAATGCGCAGCATCTGACTGCCGGGCTGACCTATGGCAAAAGCCGGTTGAATGAAGTCTTCATTGAAGGAAATGATCCGAACCGTGGATTTACCGCATAAAGAACCGCTGATTTACCGCATAAAGAAACGTGAATACACGTCCTTTATGCGGTTTTATCTGGTCAAATCAGCCCGGTAAATAACAATAGCTTCAGTATTCTTCTGAAAGAAGAAGCGCATTATAGATATTCAGCATGCCGTCAGAAACTGTTTTACCAGTCAGGGCATTCGTTGTAACAGCACTGTTTATGAGGATCTCTTTGATCTCATCGGCAGAAAGGCTGTTATCGTAGGAGGACAGCATTGCGGCAGCTGCTGTGAC
>QKDK01000344.1 GCA_003252135.1 Clostridia bacterium | reverse complement strand
CTGCATAAAGAAAATAGGCTTGCTCCATTTCCATATACATCCTATAAAAAATCTCAGATTATTGAATAATCCAAATTTCCGTTTCCGCTTATCCGCGGTTATGTGATACATATTATTCATCTGCGGTATCCTTTCCATTCATAAAAATATGATTTGCTATAATATAGCAGAAAGCAGCTTTTATGGATTACTATCATAACATAAAGTATATAAAAAATACCATTCCTGCACGAATGGTATTTACAGATTACACGAGTGGTACAATGTAAACTCTAGTATAAACTACATTGTAAACTTCGGTGTAACTATAATGTTGATTCTTCCTTCCATAATGGAATCATCACTTCTGTAGCAAACACATCCTGTTCATTCTGCCGGTTAACGAAGCCATTATATTTTGATACTATGCTGTCGATTCGAAGCAGACCAAAGCCATGGGCTCCAATTTTTGATGACAGATAGCGTCTGCCTTCCTTTTTACAGCCTTCTTTCATCGAATTCGTCACTGCAATATAAAGATGATTTTTTACGATATCTATATATATTCTGATAAAACGATCCTTTATATCCGAAATTTCAGAACAAGCTTCCATAGCATTATCGAGCATATTACCAAGCAGTACGCAAAGGTCCACCCCTGATATTAAAATATCCTGCGGAACATGAGCAGTTATATCGATTCTGATATTCCGCTCCTTCATCAGTGCAAGCTTACTGCTTATTATAGCATCCACCATCGTATTACCGGTCTTTTGGACGGTATCTACCTTTAAAAGATCATCAGCAAGATTCTTTAGGTATTCTACAGCATCAGTGTACTGATAAAGCTCCAGCTGTGCCTGAAGAACCTGTATATGATTGTGATAATCATGCCTCCAGCCCCGCATTTTTCTATACATTGTTTCGACCTCTTTATAATGCCGGTCAACTAATTCGTTTTGATAACAATTGATTTTTTTGCCGACATACCATGGCATGAAAAATACCCATAGTGCTGTATTCACAGATATTATACTTATAATCAAAATGATGAAAACTATACTCATTGCACCCTCTGTTCAATTTGTTCTGTAAAAATTCAAAAAGCTCTCCTGGACATGTTTTACAGTATTACGTGACAGTGGAACTTTTTCTCTGTTATCCAGTAAAACATCTGTTTTAAGTATCATAGAAACATATTTCATATTAACGATATAGGCTCTGTGTGTTTTAATAAACTCAGCTTTATCCATAATCCGCTTCTCTAAGCAGCCGAATGATTCTTTTAACAGAATCTCTTCTTCTCGCAGATGCAGAACACACTGATGACTTCTTGCCTCTGCATACATGATCTCACTGATCAAAAAGCATCTGTTACCTTCCGAAGAAGTTACCAGAATCTTACTATTGCTCTCTTCACGTTTGTTCAGACTGTCCAGTACGAGACAGAACTTCTCTTTGTTCAGAGGCTTGATCAGATAGTGTATGGCAGCCACATCATATCCATACTGCATATATTCATCATATCCCGTTACAAAAAGAATCGGAATATCTTTGTCTTCCCTCCGTATCCTTTTAGCCAGCTCAAGTCCATTCATTTCTTTCATTTCAATGTCTAAAATCAAAAGGTCGTAATCTTTATTATCTTCCCACGAAAAAAGAAAGCTTTCACTGCTACAGAATTTATATACCTTAACCTGCTGCTTATTCAGGCGAGACCAGTCAAGGATGTACTTTTCTTCTAGGTTTTGCTGGCTTATCTCATCATCAACAATGGCAAGCTTCATAGTCCGCTCCTCTTTGTTTTCTGTTTGTTATGGTTGTTTTGTTTTCTTTCATCTTCTTATCTTCTTTGTATACTTTCGTCTGCTTTGTCTGATTTGTTGACTTTAATTGTTTTATGCTCAATGATCCTGCCAGACGTTTATCGGTGAACTCTATATTATACAAATTCCTGTCAAAACACAAGAAAAAAGAGCAAATGCCCTAATAAATATATGAAAGGCAGCTGCTCTTATTCTTCAAGGATGAATGCATCATTATTTTACTCAGTAATAGATTGCATTTTTATCCTGGTATGTCTCTTTTTTTCACGCCGGCAATCCCAAGTACTAAAAATACGACTGCTCCGATCAGATAACCAAAAACCGAAGCACTATAACTCTCATACGGAACTTTTGGCGTCCCTATAAAAGGTAAAATATTCAGTACCCAGTCCGGCAGTTTAAGCGCATCACTTAACAATACCGCAAAATACATAAGACCATACAGGAACCAGGCAGCCGGAATCGTAGTTCTTGGAAAATAACCAAACAATAAAACAATTACACCAAGTATCGCCATAATGCCCGGAAGATAAATTAATGCATCAAATGCCAGGCGCCAGGTCTGCGACATATCATTTGCTGCAGCACCATATGTAAAACCGCAGGAAAGTCCGCCCAGTAACAGCATGATGGCGGCAAGACAGCTTCCTATGATAAAACGATCCATTATAATTCTGGTACGGGAAATGCCTTTTGCAAGCATCACTTCAGTTAACCCGTTTGCCTCATCAGAGCGTAATCCGGTCATGATCAGCATTGGTTCGACTACACTTACCAGCCCTACAAAGCACAGCAGAAAGCTTAACAGGGAATCCATACCGCTGCCGCCGACCATAGGAATGCCGCTGTCAGAGAATAAATCTATCATAGACTTTGCGACAGAACCAAACATCATGCCGGATAACATAATTCCTATGCTCCATCCGATAATACTTCCTTTGTATAGATGCAGAACCAGTCCCCATGAGCTTTTCATAATTGGCCTTGCTTCTGATCTTCCTTTTTTATCCCGCAGCACACCGGCACCATAGTCACGTCTGGATTCAATCCATAAAGCCATAATGATAAGAATGGCTGTAAGTACTATGACCGGTATGATCAGCCACCCTCTGTTTTCTGCCCACGGAGCCATCCTTTCGCACCAGCCTACAGGAGACAGCCAGGTCAGTGTATCATTCGTGCCCATATCTCCCATCAGGCGCATACTGTAAAACAGCATAATCAAAATAGAACCGGTTGAATTAGACAGGCTTGCACTTGATGAAAACTGATTGCTCAGCGCTCCGATTCCTACACCGATCCATCCCATTGCCGTAATGGATAATCCAAAAAGTATTGATCCGGTCACACCTTCACCGGCAGGGTCAAGCTTCAAGCCGATACAGACTGCTGTCGATAACAAACCTGTAACAAAACAAAGCAGAAGTGCTCCGCCGACAACAGATGCAAGTGTTGAATGTATACCAAGAGGTCTTGACCTGAAAAGTTCGGTTCGACCGTTCTCTTCATCGGCTCTTGCACCCTTTGTGACCTGAAACACCATTCCAATGGCTAGTGTCATGGCATTGAACATCCAGATCTTTGTCCATACTGCAGCTCCCATCGTAGCCAGATTTCCAAGCTTCCCTATCATAGCGACCATTCCCGGGGTCGCACCAATGGCTGCAAATTCATTCAGCTTTTCCTGCGTATCAAATAATGTTTTGTAATACGCTCCGACATAGGCAAGCATTAATACAAGAACAGCGATCCAAACAAGGTAACGCATCAGATTATGCTTAAGCGTAAACCGAAAATATTTTCCGGCACCCATATAACTGTTCAATGGAGTAGATTTTGATTGTAAAGCGGTTTTGCTCATTTAAATCACCGCCCCTTCCTCACTCCTGTAGTGACTCAGGAACAAGTCTTCAAGACTTGGCGGATTAACTGTGAGTCCTATAGGGTCAAGCTTTGCAATCTGTTCAAGGACAACCGGCATTGACTCGTTATCCATGGAGAAGGATATGTGCTGTCCAGTCACAGTATAATCATAAATTCCTTTTACAGAGCCAAGTTCCGGTGCTTCCTTTTTTAGAACGACGGACACATGGGTACGGGTCAGATGTCTTAGCTGAGCCAGCGTACCTGACTCTACGGTTGCTCCTTCTTTGATGATTGTAATAGTATCCGCAAGCTTTTCAACTTCTGAAAAAATATGCGAGCTTAAGAGCACGGAACGACCTTCCTTCTTTACCTCCTGAATGCATTCGGTGAACACAGCTTCCATCAGGGGATCAAGACCTGATGTAGGTTCATCCAGAATCAGAAGTTCTGCCCGCGATGCCAGCGCCGCTACAAGAGCAACCTTCTGCCTGTTTCCCTTTGAGTAGGTACGTGCTTTTTTTGTCGGATCAAGGTCAAATCTCTCGATCATTCTATTTTTTCTTTTCGGATCTAGTCCTCCGTTCAGGGAGCTTACAACATCGATGACCTCACCGCCGGTAAGCTTTGGCCAAAGTGATACATCTCCAGGAACATAAACTAACTTTTTGTGAAGTGATACGGCATCCTTCCATGGATCACCTCCAAACAATGAAATCGAACCTTTATCAGCCTTTAAAAGCCCGAGCAGAACACGAATCGTTGTTGTCTTTCCTGAGCCGTTCGGACCCAAAAATCCTAAGACTTCACCCTGCTTGACTGTAAGCTCCAGACCTTTTAATGCCTGAACCTTTCCAAAATTCTTACACAAATCATGAATTTCAATTACGTTCATACTCATTATCCTCCTCTGATTAATTACTCTTATAAAAGCACTTTTTTAGGATATCCATATAACTTGAAATCTCAACGATCATATCTCCAAATTCCTTTTCAGTCATATTTCTGAACACACCCGACTTACTGTTTGCATAGCCTTCTAAAGCCCATATGATCATACTTACCGCTTTTTCCTTGTCAATATCTTCCCTTATATTGGAATAATCAACTCCCTCATAGATTTTCGGATAATTTGTCTCGACCATTTTTTGATTACGTCCTGCCACTTCTTCCCTGACTTCCGGGTCAGTCTCAACATATGCTGTCAGAAAGAACTTAAAAATCATGGGATGCTTCCTGAATAGCTCAAGTTTTACAAGTGCTGCCTGACCCATTTTTTTGAGAAAATCGGGTTCATCATTTTTTAATTTTCCAAGATATTCTGTAACTATGACCTCAGTAAGGTAGTCATACAGATGCAGGTATAGCTGCTTCTTATTATTAAAATAATGAAAAATAAGACCCTTGGAAATTTTGGCTTCTTTTACAATTTCATTTGTCGATGCGTTTTTATAGCCTTTTAATGCGAACTCTTTCGTTGCTGCCTGTACTATCCGTTCTCTCTTTTCTGGCTCCATCTCCATAAATTTATCAAACACTTATATCACTTCCTTCTCTGATAATAGCCGCTTTATATTGACCATATCGGTCAATATCATATAAGAATAATAGCACTATTGACCACTGTAGTCAATAGTGCTATGTAATGCTTGCTCAACAGGTACCGCCTAAGCGGCAACTGCATCCGCATATATTTTTACCCGGATGAATTTCCGGATTTTGAACCTTGAAAATATCGAAATAAAAATTTTGCGAAAAAACATCTTCAGTTTCCTGTTGATGTTCATGACCAGTATGGATAGCACGATGGATCCGCGTGTCGTCTCTTCCAGTTTTGTTTTGATGAGACCGAGTCCATAGCTACCTTTTGCTAAACTGAATGCCCTTTCCACTTCAACTCGATCAGCATTATCGCGATATTCGCTCTTTTTATCGATTACGGCATCTTTTCTTGGTCTGCCAAGTTCAGGCCCAGATAGTCTGATATTCCGCTCCTTGCAGTATGCCAGATTGTTACGATTTCGATAGATTTTATCTGCGAGTACCCGCTCTGGATAGTGCCCTGTACGTTGCTTGTATCGTTCAATAACATCAGCAAGAACTTCGCTTTCATTGTACGCTTCAAATGATATCTTCTCAATTCGTCCAAATCCATCGACAATGCTGAGATCAAGCTTTGCTCCGAACTCTACCTGCGCTTTGGATTTGCCTCGTACAATAGGTCGGATGTATGGTTGGCTGATGCTGACAATACGGTTTTCTATGGTATGAACTTTATTGTCATACATGAACTTTTGCTGTTCATAGACGTTGTCCAGCACTTGTAAAAGCTTATATTCTTTCTCGTTCAATACGATACCTTGCTTTTCAAGCTGACTGAGATAACCACGATCTCGGCGAATATACTGTAGCTGCTGACGAATAGCCTTTCGGATTCTAAGTGTGGTGCGCTTTTTACTTCTTGCCAGCTTAAGATAATCGCGTCTAGCCTTTTTACGGTATGTTCGTGGTTTATCAAGGTTCTCACGCAAACAGATTGCATCTATGATTCCCTCCAGTTTCTCTCGGGTTTCATTTAAAAGATTGATATCCTGTGGAAACTCGATATTCTGAGGGGCACAAGTTGCATCAAGAATCAAAGTCCCCTTGTTACCTTCCTGTGTATCGCTGTCTTCATCAACGTCACCACCGGAAGTTGGCTGATCATCATCGTCATCACCTTTCAGAATGATTTCGTTGATATCCATCAGGATATCCTCCGTCAGTCGCTTTCTGAATTCTACTAAAAGTGACGGTGCAAAAGGTGCTCCTAACTGGAAGCCAGGTAATCCGATGAAATACTGGAAATATGGATTCTCCTGAAGCTGTTCTACCAGAGCACGGTCAGAAAAATCATACTCTTTTTGTATCATAAGAGAACCTAATGCCATACGCAAAGGCTTTGCCACTGTTCCTGTCGTACTTTCAAATAAAGTGGCATATTTATCTTCAATCCTGTTCCAGGGAATCATTTCAGCTTTTTTAATCCACTTATTCTCCGGATCAAGTTTTAATCCCATGGGTTGGTTGAAATCAGTTAAAGTATATTGTCTATTTCGATTTTTCTTATACATTCTCATCACTTCCTGCAAGGTTTTTTGAAGAAAAACGATGTTTTCCTTGCATTAAGTATAGCACAAAACACCTGTAATTTCAGCATTTATAGGCATTTGTGAGTTGTTGAGCACGCATTATGTAAAAAAAACACGAGCAGCAAATTCTCTATTAATCATATCTGTACTTCTGCCTTCAACTGCACCCTGGCCGCATCTGTCATATACCCTCCCAATATAGATGTTTCCGTTTTGTCCTGGCTTTTCACAGTGTTTACCATTGCAAGTTCCCTAGCAGCATATACTTCTGCTCCAAAAATATCATTGCCGTTTATTTTTATGAGTTCTCCATATCCAACACCAAAGCATAATTGTATCCAGGTAAGTTCACCTCGGGACTTATTATATAAAGAAAGATACTCATCGACTTCAATAAATGCTGACATTGCCATGTTGACCTTTTTGAAATAAACCATAAAGCTGCCGCCATCTACCTTTATGATCTCACCGTGATGCTTATTCATGATTGGGTTGCATATGATTTTAAGCTCCTGCATTTTCTGCATGAATGCAATAATACCAAAGCTATTAATTAATTCGAAAGAATTGTATAAGTTTACATAAACAACACATCCCATGCAGCCGTAACAATCCAAAATCTCCTCATCAATTGCAGATCTGTTTTCAGTTTCCTTTATTCTTTTTTCAAGTAAATGATTTAAATATTCTTTTTCCATAGTTCTCCGATCTGGCTGGTTTCCAAAATACCATTTTTCTGTAGTCAGACTATTCATTTTTCTGTAACCAGGCTATTTTACACTATTATATCATAGTTTTCCATACTTTCTAATGGTTTTTATAATCAGAATCTGCATTCGATGTAAGACTTCAAATTTTTATTTACAATTAAAAAGTCTCTTACCCACTGTGCTTCCGCCATCACACAGAATGTCAACACCGGTAAGATAACCGTTTCTCTCATCCGCAATAGTCGCGATTGCAAATCCAAGTTCTTCCGGTCTGCCCATTCGCTTTTCTGCAGCATATTGAATGAGCTCTCCGCCTTCTTCTGCTTCCAGATTTCCCATGTCAGTGGCAACCAGCCCCGGACTCACGGATACTACACGAATCCCCTTATTCCCATAGTCAAAGGCACATTTGGCAGCATACCACACCACAAAGCTTTTCGATAAAGCGTAGGCAAAACCTGCTTTCTGGTATTCACTTCGTGCAAGATTACTTAGTTTCACATTTTTTTTGATATATGCTTCTTCATCCGTTTCTGCTTTTTCAAAAGTCATTTTATTCGCTATGATTTTAGGAAGTACATAAGCAGAATTAGACGATACATCTACAATGACGCTTCCTTCTTTCATACACTTTGAAAACTCCTGATTCACATATACGGTTCCAAGCGCATTGACTTGTAACAGTTTTTCCGGTGTTCCCATCGACGGTGACATTCCGGCAGCATGGATCACATTTTTGATTTCACCAAATGATGCTGCAAATTCAACAAGATATGTGACATTCTCCCGGCTTGATACATCGCATGCAAATGCATGCGCTTCAAACCCTAGATCCTCCAGTTCTTTGATTGCTTTTTCTAGTTTTTTGACGGTTCTTCCCGATAGTACTATTATTTTATGTTTTGGCATATGTTTTGCTGCAGACAGGCCAATTCCGCTTCCGCCACCAGTTATTACACATACTTCTTTTTCTATTAAATCTTTCAAGTTCATCATCCTTCCATACAATGTTACAAATTTAATTTTCTACTCTGCGGTATTTTCTTTTTCGCTCTTTCTTACTCGCTCTTTACTACGGAATCTTCCTTATGCAATCTTTCCGTTTTCTTTCAGCCAGTTGATCTCGTCCTGAATGGTTTCCTGATATGGTCTTGTCGTGTAGCCGAGTTCTTTTTCTGCTTTGCTAGAATCAAAATCATTATTTCTTGCAAGATTATAGACGGAAAACGTTGTCAGTACCGGTTTGGTTCCTTTTTTTGCAGCTTGCTTTTCTAAGATCTTTGCCATAAAATTGGCGATGCCAATGGGAAGGAAAAATCCTATTTTTTTGCATCCGCTTGTCTTTACGACCATGCTGGCAAAGTCTTTAAAAGATACTACCTTGTTACCAAGTATGTAGCAGTTTCCTTTCTTTCCATTATCAGCAGCCAGAATAAGTCCATTAGCCAGGTCACGAACATCTGCCAGGTTAAACGAACCATCAATTCCTGCCGGCATCTTACCATTGATAATATCGATCAGTGTACCGGTTGTTTCTCCTATCGCATAATCTTTGGGCCCCAGAATTCCGCTTGGATGTACAACACAGGCATTCAGATTGTTCTTGATTACAGCATCAAGCACTCGCTGGGTAGCAATAGCTTTTGACTGGCTGTAGCACCCAAGTACTTTAGCTTCATCAAATACCGACACTTCTTTTATCTTAGTTCCTCTTGGTTGTTCCGGTATGGCTCCTGTACTGCTGCAATACACCAGCTTTTCACATTCTGTATGTGCAAGACAGAGTTTAATGATATTCTCGGTACCGCCGACATTGACATCCATTACTTTCTTGCTGTAGTCCGGATTAACCGTCACAATACTTGCAATGTGAAGTACGATGGTCGTTGCTCCTTTTGGAACTGTAAAAAATCTTTCCAGAGATACCGGGTCACAAAGATCTCCTTCCACGACTTCAACTTCTTTGGGAATGAATTTGATTGCCTTATCGTTTGGCAGCGCAAAGGCTCTTACTCTTTCTCCTCGATCGACCAGCTGTCTGCATACCGTTCCGCCTAAGAATCCCGCTGCACCAGTAACCAAATATATTGTTTCTTTTTTAACCATGTCTTTCATATAATTTTCCTCCATGTCATTTGTTTTATTGACTGGAGTATACCAAGGGAATGTTTATGTTTTATTGTTGTATTGTTTCTGTATTGTTAAAATAAAGCATCC
>QKDK01000148.1 GCA_003252135.1 Clostridia bacterium | reverse complement strand
GCCTGTGTATCGCCGGACGCACCAAGAGAGGCAAGGGCAAGTGGGAAGAAAAGGCTTATGGGAGAGTAGCAGGTATTTCCTTCTTCTTTGGATAGAATCTGCGATACAGAAGAAAGTGTGAAATTCCTTAAAAAGTCACCAGAAGGATTCACCGAATCATACGTTACTATGGTTGGTTCAGAGAGACTGGGTGCTGCTTCCAGTGTACTGGCAACATATACGGCATCTCCAAGATCCTTGGTTGCACCTTTTTCGGAATCTGTGTTTTGATTTGTGGGTGTATAGGTAATGTTCTGTGAATTGGATGTATCGGATGTGTCTTCTTTTGGAGTGATTGTAGTGTATGCCTTATCGTTATTCACTGTCTGAGAATTCTGACCTTCGTTATTCTGCTCTATCGTTCCATTATTCTGACATGCGGTAAAGAGAAGAATGAAGCATAAAGCAATAGATAAAAGTAATGAAATCTTTTTTTTCTCTGATACGGTTGGTTTACGATTCATTTGTTTTCCTCCGTTCTGTGGATCGTGGTTAAATTTATATACATCGTGCATTGTATCGGTACTAGTGAGGTATTTTGGCTGTAAAGAAAATAAAAGAAGACACAGCATCATGAAAACATGCTGTATCTTCTTTTATTTTTACTGATTTCATGCAATGATTTCATGCAACAGCTCCTCCTCATACTCGATTTGCTAATTAGACGAGAGCGAAGAGTTACAGGTTCCTGTTACTTGATTTTTGCCTTTACCGGCAGCAGGAGATCAAGCTTGCCGGTGAGTCCATTTTCCGGCCAGCCCATATGATTCGAATAGACCCAGTTCAGGTGTTCTTCCAGACAGCCGCCCATGATCTCTTCACCAAGCTCGCTGTAGTTTGCCTGATACTGGTCACTATTGTTGACCCAGTTTGATAAAAGTTCCCACTCCTGAAAATTAGGGAATTCCATTGCGTGGGCCGCATACAGACCACCGGTGAATTTCTTTTTAGCAAGAGGAGCAGGCACTTCCAGATCATCCGGAATCGTGACCCAGACTTCGTAGCCATAGTATTCCTGCTTGTCCGATGGATTCGGATGATTAAATCCAAAGTACCTTGCATCCGGTTTTCTATCATATAGCTTGCTGTCCAGCATAAACTGATTCATTATCTTATGTGCATTATCTTCTGGATTTTCACCGACATACTGGAAAGAAGCCACCGTAAACGGTGGTAATTGAATTAATCGTACCTCAAGACCTTTATCTAGTGTTTCATTTGCTTTTTCAACTTCGTTCATTGATACAGCCTCCTTCAAATTATTTTTTGAAAGCTGAAGTGTGTCTGCAATCGCTATAAGTTCTTTGTCTTCCAGAAGATCGATTTTATTATGAATTTTTAAATTCTCATCAAGCCGATCGGTCAATGCATTCAGAATATCGCGCAGTATACACAAAGATGAAATCTCGTCGTTCAGGTTCTCGATTTGCTGAACAAGAATCTGCAGGGTGTTCTTTTGCTCTTGATCTGCAAGAATCTGTTCGATCTGTTTTACAGGTATTCGAAGCTTCCTAAGTATGAGAAGCAGCTGCAGACGTCTTACAGCTTCTTCCTCAAAAACACGATAAGAGTAATCTTCTTTGTGAGTACTGTAAATTAAGCCTGCTTTCTCATAGTAGCGAAGCATTCTTGTTGATACGTTGAATGCCCTCGATACCTCACTTACTGTCATTGTATTCATGGCACACCTCCTTTCAGGCTATATTCTAAAGTACGACACGATGTCAAAGTCAAGAAAAATAATTGACATGATGAGAGGGGCAAAAGTCTTCAACCTACTATAGTGATGTCAATTTGCATAAAGATAAATGAACGAATGCGCCTATGGAAATATAGTAGATGTTCTTTTTATCACAAGATTTGTGTTTTATCAGAAAACAGATCTGTTTGAGCGAAGCGAGTTATCTTACTTTTGATATGCTATACACAAATCTTGTGAGAATTAGAACATCTTTATATTGGAATCGAAGCAATGAGTCATTTGGCTTTGTGCAAATTGACACGATTGCAGAATAAAAATTTTGCACCCAGGCTTACTTGTCCAGAATAAGCTTTCCTGATTTTGCAAGCTCAGGAACGGTGCAACGGGAGGTATCAAAGCAACAGGGGCGACGATCTCCTTTATGGAGCTTCGAACATGCGACATCAATTCTTTTTGCACGAGTCGCGGGATTTGAGGTGGAGCGTATCCAGCGAAGCCATTCCCAGTGGGCTTTTGTGGTCACCTGGTTCCATTCGAAGAGCAGTCCGGCTCGTTCAAATGCCTCTAAAATGTCCTCCGGCATAACAGGTTCCGGCCACTCATCCGTCGGTTCGACCTCGAAAGGTGAGGAGGCGTCTATGGACAGACCTGCTTTATCATAAAATGCCTCATCCAGCTCAAACCAGTGGCTGCCGTTACCATCCGGCTCAAGCAGTCCGGTAAAAGGGATGCTGTTTACCAGTCCATTTACGACCACCATACCACGGGACGGCAGAAGTTCACTGGCTTCTTTTGGTAGCTTTATGATTTTTCTGCCGCGGGTCAGTGATACTGAAGATGTAAAATGTATGCTCATAGATTCCTCCAATCAGGGGACAAAATACTTTTTGCCCCCAGCATTATAAGGTTTAGAAACAGTTTTTCACAAGTTTTAAAACAGTTTTCACAAGCTTTCGTAATAGTTTTCACAAGCTTTCATAGCAGTTTTCACAGATTTACAGAGTGTCCTGTATCTGTGGTTCGACCCGTATCCAGATCTCACTGTAGAATTTGCCGTCTTGCTTGTAGGTCATTTCAAATTCATAGAGCTCCTGCTTTTTGTAGCTTGCGGATGGCAGCCAGTCGGCATAGATCTGACGGATCAGACCAGTCAGAGCACTGCTGGTACCTTCCATTGAATGCGGTTCACTCGTAAAGATTGCCCAGGTTGCGGGAGGAACCGATATGACTTGATAACCATCTGTATTACTGGAACTTGTCTTAAAGGCAAACAGCATATAAGGGAAGGTATCATTCCCTGTTGTACGATAACAGTCGATTGCATTTACCGTATTCAAGCCGATAGCTGAGTCCGGAACATTCGCCGACTCAACCAGTTTTTGTAATTCACCGCTTTGTATCATGTCGTTCCAGAAGGCTGGTACTTCCTGCCAGTTACTGCCGTTTGCCGTGCTGATGATCCTCTCAATTCCATAGACATCAAATCCGTTCTTTTGTTCAATTCTGTAGTTCATAGGTGCGTCTCCTTTTACCGAAAGATGAAAAGAGATACGCGGATAGGCTGTCAGGCTGGTTCCCGCTCGCCGTGCTTCTGACGGAGAAACTCCATGCAGTGCATGAAAGGCACGGGTAAAGGCCTCCGGTGACTCGTAGCCGTACTTTGCGGCAAGATCAACTATCTTGCTCTTGCTGTGCAATAATTCAAAGGCGGCAAGGGTCAATCGTCTGCGCCGAATGTATTCGGATAAGGGTGTATCACAGAGTATCGAGAACATTCTTTGGAATGTGGTCGCTGAGTAACAGGAGATCTCTGCAATCACATTCATATCAATTTCCTTATCTAGATTTGCTTCAATATAGGCAACGACTTCGTTCATTTTATCAAGCCAACTCATCGCATCCCTCCTCTCGAACTAACTCTACCACAGGAAATGGATTGATTCCTTGCAGTTTCTGCTGCGATTCTGTCAGGATTTTGCACTTCAAGCTGTATGGTAGACAGATTCTGAGACATTTCGTGTTGATGTATTCCTGATTTGCTTATCTTCATTGTATTGATCCTTTGACAAAAATGCAAACGAAAAGGATAAAATCACACCTAAAATAATCACACCACTTTGATAAATAGAATACTTAAAATTCTCAAGACATTCTTTAAAATAAGAATAAAACGAGAATGAGAGGAGTTCGGCATGAAAATAGAGTATATAAATTCGGAGGGTGATTTCCGTCTGATAGATGCGGATGACACCAGCTGTCTATACTTTCCGATGGGGAACGAAGACAGTGTAATGGCCAGTATAACACCGGTTCTGCATGGCGATAACAAGACAGGCCAGAATTCCTTCCTTATGGAACCAGTGACTATTGAAGACCTGCAGGAAAGCAGCAGCGGAAGAAATGTATGGTTCCGTATTAATGAAGATCAGTTCTGGGCAGCCAACGGCTGTTCTCCGTTACAGAATACATGGAAATACGGACCGGATTCATCGCTGAAAGATCAGGTAACCGTGGAAGCCGGGAAACTGTGGCATAAGGTGATACGAAGGAACGACTTTCTTTGTCTTACAGTGACGGTGAAGAATTACGTGCCGATCGGGCAGGAAGTCGAGATGATGAAAGTGACCTTACATAATCATGGAGACAAGGCAAAAAAAGTCGAACCGGTGGTTGCTGTGCCGATCTATGGACGAAGTGCGGAAAACATCAGGGATCACCGCCATGTGACCAGTCTGTTGCATCGAATTAAGGTCGTAAAGTACGGCGTAGAAGTTAAACCAACACTTTCCTTTGACGAACGAGGGCATCAGGTCAATGAGGTAAGCTACGGCGTTTACGCAAAGGATGACAAAGGGAATGGGCCGGTATGCTGTTATCCGGTCATGGAAGAATTCCGCGGAGAAGGTAACAGCTTACATCACCCAAGAGCAGTGTGGGACAGAGAATATGCAGCTTTTGTTGCCATGAAAGAGGGAGGGCAGGTGGAAGGTTTTGAAGCTATGGGCGCCATGGAAATGAGCGCATTCTTACTGAATCCCGGAGAAGAGAGAACACTTTACATCAGCCTCGGCTATCATGGTCAGGGGATCGAATTAATGAATAAAAAGTCAGAAGAAGAAGCGTTTGAAAAAATGCTGCAGTACTGGAAGGAACAGACCGGAATCGTGGTAGAGACCGGTGATATGATGTTTGACCTGTGGCTTCGCTGGGTAGGAATCCAGCCGACCCTGCGCAGGATTTTTGGCTGCTCGTTCCTGCCGCACCATGATTACGGCAGAGGCGGAAGGGGATACCGTGACCTGTGGCAGGACAGCCTGGCACTGCTCCTCAATTCAAAAGAATCAATTCGGCATCAGCTGCTTAGTTATTACGGCGGTATTCGAATGGATGGAAGCAATGCTACGATCATTGGAAAGACGCTTGGTGAATTTGTAGCAGACCGAAATTCCATCGTTCGTATGTGGATGGATCACGGGGTATGGCCATTTATCACGACACTGCTTTATATCAACCAGACCGGAGATTATAAGATATTGATCGAAGAACAGTCCTACTTTAAGGATGGTGTTATTCAGAGAGGCAGCGGGAAAGACGGACTATGGAACGGGAAAAGCAAAGTCCTGCATACGAATGCAAATGAAATCTACAAAGGAAGTATTCTGGAACACATCCTGGTTCAGAACCTTACAGCCTTCTATGATGTAGGAAAGCACGGACATATGAGACTGCTCGGTGCCGACTGGAACGATGCGCTGGATATGGCAGCCGAGAACGGTGAAAGCGTTGCTTTTAGTGCAGCCTATGCCGGGAAACTTGAGAATCTGAGTCGGCTGTTGCTGCGGCTTTCAAACGAAAAGAAAGTAACGAGCATTGAGCTTTCCCAGGAACTGCTGACACTGATCGGAAACAAAGAATGCAAAGACACCGAAAGCAAACGTGACCTGCTAAAGAATTATTGCAATTCCTGCACGAGTTATATCTCCGGCAGAAAGCAGAGCATATCCACGGAAGAACTGGCTTGTGACCTAACCTTTAAGGCAGACCAGATAAAAAAGACAATACGGCAGAAGGAGTGGATCACTTCGGAAAACGACAGAATCGGCGGATGGTTCAACAGCTATTACGACAACCATTCAAAAGCAGTGGAAGGAATCCGTGAGGATGGAATCCGCATGATGCTGACCGGTCAGGTGTTCACGATCCTTAGCAAGACAGCGGCAGATGAACAGATACCGCTCATTGTAAAAGCAGCGGACGAATTGCTGTTCGATGCAAAAGCAGGCGGATACCGCCTGAATACAGACTTTCATGAGGTTAAGACCGACATGGGACGCATGTTCGGTTTTGCATACGGTTCTAAGGAAAATGGCTCTGTGTTCTCCCATATGGCTGTCATGTATGCGTATGCCCTGTACTCCAGAGGATTTGTGAAGGAAGGATACAAAGTCATACGGCAGCTGTATCTTCAGGCTTCTGATTTTGAAAAAAGCAGGATTTACCCGGGAATTCCGGAGTATTTTAACCAGAAGGGACGGGGGCTGTACAATTATCTGACCGGTTCTGCCAGCTGGTACATGTTAACAGTCCTGACAGAGATGTTCGGTGTAAAAGGCGACCTTGGCGACCTGACACTGGAACCAAAACTTTTAGCAGAACAGTTCGACGAAGCTGGTAACGCAGCCATAACTTCCTTCTTTGCAGGAAAGATGCTTCATGTTGTATACGAAAACCATCAGAGAAAGGAAATAGGGGATTATGAAGTGGAAGAAATCTATCTGGAAGGACAGCCTTTATATTGGACAGGAAATGCACCGACGATTCGAAGACTAGAAATTGAAGGACTAGAGGGAGACGGACCGCACATGGTACGGGTCAGATTATCGTAAGCATCAGATTATCGCTAGTCTTGTTTGATATGTGTTGTCATATAACCAAAGAAAGGAAAATCAAGATGATTGATAATAAAAAGAGATATGTCATAAAAAACTACGGTAAGAAATCAACCTTTTCCAACTTCCTGCCCGGAATCAGCGGGGAAATGGGAATTCCGCTCTGGTGCTTTTATGTGAACCGTGGACAGGCAGTTGCAAGCTTTGGAATTCTGGACAAGGATCACTCCATCATGCAGTTCTATCCGGCGCACCAGTCCTATCAGAATACGAAACGCTGTGGGTTTCGTACCTTCGTAAAGACAGATGGTATAGTTTTAGAGCCCTTTCAAAATGAAGATATAGAGCATTCCATGGCGATCGGTATGAATGAGCTTGAAATTACGGAGACAAATGAAGAAAGAGGCTTAAGGACAGAAGTTCTGTATTATACACTTCCAAACGAGATGACGGATGGACTGGTAAGGAAGGTCACCCTCACGAACCTTTCAAAATCAAAACGTAGGTTTGAAGCAGCAGACGGTATGGCGGTAATTCTGCCCTATGGAATCAACCTTGCTACGATGACAGATATGGGGCAGACAGCAAAAGCCTGGATGCAGGTGCTGCAGCATGAAACAGGGGTGCCGATTTTTAAGGTGCGCGCCAGTATGGAGGATTCTGCGCAGGTCACAAAAGTAAACGGCGGTAATTACGGGTTTGCCATGAATGAGAAAGGCGAAAAACTGAAAGTAATTGTAAGTACAGAGTTTTTGTTCGGCTATGATACCTCGTTGCAGAAGCCAGTGGCATTTATGGAAGCGGACCTGAAGGAACTGATGAAGAACATTCAGAACACACAGAATGAAGTGCCCTGTTGCTTTTTTACCGAGCAATTTGACCTCAATCCCATGGAAAGCCATACCTGGTATGAGGTGTACGGACAGGCAGAGAAGCCTGAGATTCTTGAGACACTGGTGAAAAATATCGAGGGAGAAGCTTATTTTATAAAGAAGTATGACCAGGCAGTCGGACTGACAACAAAGATTACAGACAGGATCGATACACATACAGGAGATGAGATTTTTGATCTTTACTGCAGACAGACCTTTCTTGATAATGTTCTGCGAGGCGGTGAGCCGGTTGTGCTTGGAGGGAATAAAGTGTTTTACAGGTACTCCAGAAAGCACGGAGATATAGAACGTGATTACAATTACTTCAAAGTCCTGCCGGAATTTTATTCACAGGGCAACGGAAATTTTCGTGATGTGAACCAGAATCGGCGAAATGATGTACGCTTTTACCCTTATGTCGGCGAAGAGAACATCAGACTGTTCTATAATGCCATTCAGCTGGATGGTTACAATCCGCTTGGTATCGAGAAGATGACGTATCGTCTGACCAGAGATAAGGCAGCAGAGTATGAGCCGCTAAAGGAGTTTTTAAATAATGCTTTTACACCCGGTGAGCTGATGAAAGAGCTTATATCAAAAAAACAGGAAGAACACTTCCAGAAGATCATGAGGGATTCGACATCGGAGTCCAGAACAGAATTTCATGAAGGATACTGGTCAGATCACTGGACCTATAATCTTGACCTTGTGGAGGAATATCTGGCAGTTTATCCGGATAAAGAGAAGGAGCTTTTGCTACTTGATAGAAGCTATAATAGCAAGCAGAGCAAAAGGTGGATTTTACCTGCAGCAAAGCGTTATGTCGAAACAGAGAAGGGTATCAGACAATATAATTTTCATATAGATAATCCTGACTATGACAGTGAAAAGCAGGTAACAGATATTACAGGAAAGCTGATCTTGATGACACTGATGGAAAAGATGATTCTGCTTAGTATTGTAAAAACTGCAGCACTAGACGTCAGAGGCATGGGCATTGAGATGGAAGGCGGAAAGCCTGGCTGGTATGATGCATTAAACGGTCTGCCGGGAATTCTGGGCTCTTCCATGGCAGAAACCTATGAGCTTGGCAGAATGCTGGAATTTATGCTGGATGTATTAGAGCGTCATGAAGCAGTGATATTTCTGCCCATCGAGCTGGAGACTTTGCTCGAAAAACTACTGGCAGCAGCAAAGGAGCAAGAGCACGAAAGCTTCAGGCTTCGTTCCAAAGCGCTTATGGACTATCGTTCTTGTCTGGAACAAAAACTGTCAGGGCAGCAAAAGCAGTATACCTCGGCAAAAATGCATCAAAAGCTGCAAAGTCTGCTCGTGTATGTAAACAGCGGGATAAAGAAAGCCATGCAGGAGGAACTAAAAGAGGGCAACGGCATCTGTCCGACTTATTTTTATTATGAGGTGACTGAGTACAGGAAAACAGAAGAAGGAATAGATATCCTTTGTGCGGTGCAAAAAAAAGTTCCTTATTTTCTGGAAGGCAGTGTGCGTTACTTAAAGAGAAAACTCCCAATGTCAGAAAAGCTCAGACTATATGAAGCAATTCGCAGCAGCAGCCTGTTCGATGAGAAGCTTGCGATGTATAAGGTCAATGCAGGCTTGAACGACGCTACCTATGAGCTTGGGCGTGCGAGGGCATTTACTCCCGGATGGCTGGAAAATGAATCCGTCTGGCTCCATATGGAGTACAAGTATCTGCTGGAGCTTTTAAAATCAGAACTCCTTGATCAGTTCCTGGAGGATTTTCATTTGATGGCAATTCCCTTTCAAAAGGAAGAACGCTATGGACGCAGTGTACTTGAGAATTCCTCCTTCCTTGCCAGCTGTGCAAACCCGGATCCTAAAGTCCATGGTAAGGGATTTGTCGCAAGACTGAGCGGTTCAACGGCAGAATTCCTTCACATGTGGCAGATCATGATGTTTGGCAGAAAGCCTTTTACCATGCAAGAGCAGGAGTTATGTCTGCAGTTCTCTCCAATTCTGCCCAAATACCTGATAGGAGACGACAAGATGATTATGGCAAAATTCATGGGGACGACAAAGGTCTTTTATTCGCTGCCTGACAAAGAGATGATAAATGACAGAAATTCATATGCAGCTGCATATGATATAACAATGAGGGATAACACGAAAGCACATATCGAAGGTGCAGCTGTCAAAGGTGAAATTGCAGCTAAAATCCGTGCTGGAGAAGCAAGTCAGATCCATGTTC
>QKDK01000233.1 GCA_003252135.1 Clostridia bacterium | reverse complement strand
TATTAAAAACCGAAGGCAAGGGCTCCGCCGTCAATGGCAAAATCCTGCCCGGTAATATAAACGGCAGAGTCACTTAATAAAAAGAGTGCCAGAGCACCGATATCTTTTGTGTCTCCGAATTTATGGACAGGCATGCGAGACAATATCTTTTCTTTCCGGTCAGGTGTCATGACCTGTTTGCTCATTTCACTAGGGAACCAGCCGGGAGCGATGCTGTTTACGGTAATGTTATCATTCGCCCATTCGATGGACAGACCGCGGGTAAGACCAAGAACTGCTGCTTTACTGGTGCAGTAAGGCACGACTTCTGAAAAGCCAAGATGAGCTGCCATACTGGAAATATTAATGATCCGGCCGGTTGATGCGGATGCTTTCAGATAAGGGTAGCAATAGCAGCTGAGGTGGTAAAGACTTTTAACATTCACTTCCATTACCTTATCAAATTCTTCTTCTGTTATTTCTTCGGCCCGTCTTTTTACAGTGATACCGGCATTGTTGACCAGAAAATCAATACCGGTGTCACTTCCTATTTCATCGATCATTGACTTCATCTGCAATAGATTGCACACATCTCCCTTTATATGTTTTATATTTGGATGCGAGACTGCTTTGGGATCTTTCAAACTGCCGCTGCGGCTGATTCCATATATAACAGCTCCGGCGTCCGCGAGTACATTGGCAATGGCGAGTCCGATTCCGCTGCTTGTGCCCGTGACGATGCCTACACGTCCTGTCAGATCATACATAGATGGCACTCCTTTCTTATTTGATTTCTTTCAGAGCACTGGGCAGGAATGAAAAGCCCCACCCGGCGCCATCTCTTTGAATGGCATATCCGTTATCGATAATCATCGGAGTATCAATAATACCATCGATCCAGTCGAAGGATTCTGCACCGTAAGGATTCTCGATGGTAGCCAGCAGCGGAACATCATAATCCTTGTAATAATGAGGAAGACAGGGAATATGATATGCATTGGCCAAGGCTGCAGAATTTCTCCAGTTCTCCACACCACCGATTCTTATAAGATCCGGCTGCCATAGATCCAGGGCATTCCTTCGAATCAGTTCTTTTAAAGCACAATCATCATATTCTCGTTCGCCCATAGCCAGACTGATACCGGTCTTTTGGCGTATGATCTCATAACCTGCAAAGTCAGTGTTTTTTACTGGCTCTTCGAACCAGTGAATTCCAAGACTTTTTGCTGCATCAGAAAGCTTAATGGCTGAAGGAACCGAAAGTCCCTGATTGGCATCGATCATGATGCTGACATAAGGTCCAAGGGCTTCTCTGGCTTTTGATATCCGTGCAAGGTCTCTTTCGATGTCAGGACTGCCGACTTTGATCTTTACTGCCTGAAATCCCCGTTTTTTATAGTTCATGACTTCATCAAGCAGTTCGTCATCACTGTAGCTCAGCCAGCCGCCGCTGCCGTATACAGGTATTTTCTTGCCGTTACTGCCAAGAAGTCTGTGAATCGGCTGACCGGCTGATTTTCCATAAGCATCCCACATTGCAATATTGGCTGCAGCCTGTGCCCATCTAAGAAGTCCGATATTGCCAAAGTATTCGCATTCCTTTTCATATTCAGCTTTCATCTTCAGGGTTTCATTCACTGCAAATGGATGCGCCAGCAGAAAGCTTTTGATATCATGCAGGGCACCGCTGATTGCTGCCGGTGAATAATGGAAGCTTAATAGGTATCCCTGCCCTGTGATCCCTCCTGCAGTTTCAAGCTCAAGAACATAAAAGGCAATTTCACTGATCTCATGAGTCGCATCAGCAATGGGCTGGCTCATTTTTGATGTTGCAGAAAAGATTCTGACATCACGTATTTGATTTTTATTCATGTGTTCCTCCGGGTACGTTATCTGTAAATTATGCATTCTGTGATATATCACATGAATGGATATTATCATATAAAAGATGTAAAGTCAATAAATATAGCCATTTGTGATATATCTGTATTGACACAAAATCCTATATTTGTTATTCTTACATTGAGGATGAAGTAACCAAGAAGGAATGGGGACAGCGCATGTTGGATAAAAAGACATTAAAACAGGAAGCGTATGATTATATTAAGGGAAAGATCAGTACCTGCCGTTATTTACCAGGAGAATTGATCAATGAGCTTCGAATCTCAGAAGAGACTGGGATTGGCAGGACGCCTGTCAGGGAAGCAGTGACAGCTCTCTGTACAGAAGGACTGATCATAATACGTCCAAGAAAGGGCACTTATGTCAGTCAGATCACCAGAGAATCAGTGATTGAAAACTATCAGATCAGATCCCTGCTTGAACCTGCTGTTGCCGCACAATACATACATGTATATAATAAGCTGGAACTCATGGATTTTGATAAAAAATTCAGTAAACTGGACTTTAGCAGGCCAGAAGAGGTTTATACTCTCGATATCAGCTTTCATAAATATCTGATCGCTATTTGTCAGAATGATAAAATCACACGAATGTATGATGAAGTGATGAATGCACAGTTCAGAATGGGCATGTACAATACCATTATGAAGACGAATAAAGCAGACAGCTATCTTCTGGAGCATCAT
>QKDK01000175.1 GCA_003252135.1 Clostridia bacterium | reverse complement strand
AGCAAATATGACCGTCATAATACAATGCAGGAAATGAAATCTTTCCTTATGATCACTGCACAATTTTATAATAGCTCCTGGCGGTGAGAGAATAGACCAGGATATAGATCACCGTAAAAACTGCAATCGTGATCAGTGTGCAGGTCAGGAAAAGCGAAACATTGGTAAGGCTGAGCAAAAGCAGGAGCTTTGTTATTACCTTAAAAGCAAAAGCTATATGAATCACTGCAGTAAACAGAGGAAGAAAGAATACCAGCAGGACCTGTGACCGTATGGTTGTTCTTATTTCTTTTCTGCTAAGTCCTACATTCTGCATGATCTTGAACCGTTCCTTGTCCTCATGCCCTTCAAAAATCTGTTTGTAATAGATAATCATTACCGTTGCCATCAGAAATAAGCTGCCAAGAAAAATACCAACAAAGAAAAGGCCGCCGTAGGTTACAAGAAAATCTGCCTTGTTAACACTTCTGCTGATTGTCATGACATTTTCTATCTCTGCGGTCTTTTCACTTAGCACCTGATATAGTTTATCCAGTGATGCAGCATCAGCATTGCTGTCTATTCCGACACTTGCTGTATAATTCTCAACACCAATTTCTGATGCATTGATTGTCTCATACAGCTTGTTCAGCACATCATCGCTTGCTACGACCACATACATGGTATCGTAGATGTCATTTTCTTCCAGAGTCTTTAATCCGGCTGATATAACTGGTACTGTTGAAAACTCAGTTCCATAGATGCCGAGTGTTTGAAAATCCGGTTCCCTGCCATTTTGCCAGACACCGGCTTCACTGTCAGAAAGAACAAGCGCTTCTCCTGTCAGTGCTTCATGCTGTGCCGCTGTTACAAAGTAGACAATGCAATCTTCTGAATCATCCTTCCCTTCAACAACAAGCTTTCCTTCTTCATAGCTTGACGTCAGTGCATAATACAAACAGCTCTCCACCCTGGCATCTGTAATTCCTGCATCCTTCAAAGCACTGTCTGCAATCTCTTCCAGCTCTTTTTGCACCTCATACGAACCTGTTCTTGATACCAGCTGTATGCCAAACGGATACATGGACTTCAGCAGATCATCCTGACCCACATAAAGAGATACCGTACCGGATATCATGACAAGGACCATAGTCGACAGAATGCATATATTACCGAGTCCGACTGCATTCTGTTTCATTCTGTATAGCATTCCTGAAATAGTGATAAAGTGTTTTGTTTTATAGTAATAATTTTTTCTTTTGCGCAGAAATTTCAGGAATACGATGCTTCCTGCTGTGAATAATCCATAGGTTCCGAATATGACCAGCAGAACAGCCAGCAAAAAGCTCCAAACAGCATCCATGGGTGATTCGACCCAGATGGCGATAAAATACCCGCCTGCCAGCGCCAGAAAAGAAGGCACCGCAATCAGCCACTTGGATTTTGGTTCCTTTTCTCCCTGACTGCTTCCATGCAGCAGATCGATCGGATTCACAGCTCTGACCTGCAAAAAGTTGTAGCACAGGATCAGAAGGAACAGCGGTACAAACAAAGCAACGGTACTTGTGATCGAGGACATGGATACAGAAAAACCAAGCCAGGCCGGGGTCCTTACAATCTTCAGCAATAGGAGCAGCATCAGCTTGCTGGCTGCAACTCCAAAGATAATGCCGATGCCAGTCGTGCTGAACATGACGATGCAGTTCTCATGAAACAGCATCAGTGCAAGGTTCCATTTTCCTAGTCCCAGTACATTGTACAGTCCGAGTTCTTTCTTCCTCCTCTTCATCAGGAAGCTGTTCGAGTATATCAGGAAGATTGCAGCAAATATCGCAATGACAACACTGCCGAACTTCAGGATGATTGAAAGCTGTTCACCTCCAGACATCTGCGTCAGTTTTTCATTGGTAGAAATAAAACGCATGATGTAGAACATCGCAATGGTACAGATGCAGGTTATCAGATAAGGAAAATATATCTGTTTATTTTTCATCAGATTAGTCAGTGCAAGCTTACGATAGAACCCCTTATGCAATTTCTCCACCTCCGGTCGTAAGTGCCGTCAAAGTATCTGATAAGCGCTGATACATTGCTTCCTTTGACATCTGCCCTCTATAGATCTGGTGAAATACTTCACCATCTTTAATATAAAGCACCCTGCTTGCCCTGCAGGCTGCCTGTAGGCTGTGTGTAACCATTACGATAGTCTGTCCCTTTTCATGAAGCTCGGTAAATATCTGCAGAAGCTGGTTTGTCGCTTTTGAGTCCAGAGAGCCTGTCGGTTCATCTGCAAGTACAAGCTTTGGGTTGGTGATCAGTGCTCTTGCTACTGCCGCTCTCTGCTTCTGTCCCCCGGATACCTCATAAGGATACTTGTTCAGAATATCGCTGATGTGAAGGCTGGCCGCCAGCGGCTGCAGCATGAACTGCATGGATTTATACTGCTTTCCCGACAGCACTAACGGCAGAAAGATATTATCCTGCAGCGTAAAGGTATCAAGCAGATTAAAGTCCTGAAATACGAACCCCAGATTATCTCTTCTGAAAACTGCAAGATTATTCTCCGGCACTGACGACAGCGGAACTCCTTCCAGACATATTTCTCCGCTGGTCGGCTTATCGAGAGATGCCAGCAGATTCAGGAGCGTTGTCTTACCCGATCCGGATTCTCCCATTATTGCTATAAACTCTCCCTTTTCTACAGAAAAGCTGACATTCGACAGGGCCTGCACCTGTGTGCTCCCCGTTCTTGTCGTATATATTTTTTTAAGATTTCTTACTTCCAGTATTGTCATGGCATGGCGGAATGGTTTCGCATTCCTGACTCCTTTCTTTATTACCGCATGTTTAAGCTTTATCTGTGATCACTGATAACAGTATACCGAATTCTCTCACCGTCTGCCATTTTTTCTGCTTACATTACGCCCTGTAACCTTACAATTTTGTAAGATAATTAATATGATTTTTTGTTCACGAAACAATTTCTTCTAAATATTTACTATGATTGCGTTTTGTGTAGTATTGTTCACGTAATTGAAATTATATAATCCATATTTGACATTTGACATTTTCCATCTATAATTTTTATATTGCGAGATGCATATATAGCAATCGTTATCCTGTGTACATCAGGATATCAGGGCAGAACTATGACAATATGAAGAAAGGGTGGTAGAGTAAAATGAAATTAAGAACCTTACTTACTATCGTAATCTCAAGCGTTGTAATTGTCTCCGCTGGTGCCATCACCCTGATTGCAGACAGAGCAATACAACAGCAGACAACGAAGAAAATCGAAGCAGAGCTTTCATCCGAGACCAATGAGCTTGCAAGCGACATTAATGGCTGGATGATTGGAAAAGCACAGACTGTTTCCTCCATTGCCTCATTAATGAAGAGCGGTATCACAGAAACTATCACACCGGAGTATTTGAACCCCATTTTACATACCATGGACAATGAGGGAGTTGTTTCTGACTTCTATGTCGGAACTGTGGATGGCGTCATGATAGATGGTTCCTTGTGGGTGCCGGGTGCCGAATATGATCCGCGCACACGTCTGTGGTACGAAACAGCCAAAGATACAGATATGGTGATCTTCACGGAGCCATATCAGGATATGGTGACCGGACTCTGGGCCATCTCTATTGCACAGGCGATCCGATCTGATGACGGAACACTGTTCGGCGTCGCTGCGATGGATATACTGCTTGATACCATAACCCAGCGTGTCTCGACAGAGACAATCGGTGAGACCGGTTATGCTTATATTCTGGACAATAAAGGTGTCTTTCTGGCCAGCCCGAATGCTGATCTGGTCAATACCAGCATTTATGATATTGCAGGACTGGAAGAAGCCAGCGCTTATATCATGTCAGAGCAGAGCGGTATAAAGGAATACAATCTGAATAATGTTGACAAAATCACAGTATTTCGTCACATACCGACAACCGGATGGGTCATCGCATATACCATCGATAAAACAGAAGCATATGCTGAGCTTACGAAAAACAGAATATCTTTTATCCTGGTGATTCTGGTGATTTTTGTTCTGGTTCTGATTACCGGTGTTTTTGCCGCCAGCAAAATTGCAAATCCAATCAAAAAGCTGACGCAAAGTGCTAAAAAGGCGGCTGACGGAGACCTAAGGATAGAAATCACGCCTTCCGGTGCCAGTGAGATCAAGGATCTTGGCACGGCCTTTCAGGTCATGATACTAAACATTGCCACACTGGTCAGCGATATCGGTAAAGCAGCTGATTCGGTCACAACGACATCAACACAGATTCACGGACTGGCTGACAATACCAAATTTATCTCTGAAGAAATTGCAAAGACCATCAACGAACTGGCACTTGGCGCTCAGAATCAGGCGGAATCTGCTTCCACAGGTTCTGGTCAGGTAAGCGAGATGTCAGCTGCTATTCGTCAGATAACCGAATCCAGCAAAACATCGCAGACCATGATTCAGGACGTAAATAAATCAGTCATCAACGGAGTCACAGTTGTTGAGAAGCAGGGACTGCTGATGAAACAGAATCAGGAATCTACACAAAAAGTCGGACATGCCATCTCACTTCTGGAAGAAAAATCATATGAAATACAAAAAATCGTCAATGTTATCGGTGAGATTGCTGACCAGACAAATCTTCTTGCACTGAATGCCGCCATTGAAGCTGCAAGAGCCGGTGAACACGGCAGAGGCTTTGCTGTCGTTGCCGAGGAAGTTCGTACCCTTGCAGAACAGTCTGCTGCCTCTAGCAGTGATATTGAGAACCTGCTGCGTGACATTCAGGAAAAGACCCTGCAGAGCGTAGAAGAAGTTGGTGAAGTTCAAAAGATCGTTTCTGCTCAACAGGCATCACTGGAAGAAACAAAGCATCTATATGAGAACATACAGGAGGCAGTCAGAAAGATCGTTGACCAGACCATATTGATCAATGAAGAGACCGTCCGGTTACAGGAGCAATCCGGCAGAGTTTCCACTTCCATTGAAGCGGTTGCGGCTGTCACAGAAGAAAATGCTGCTGCGACAGAAGAAGTGGCGAGTGCTACTGCCGAGCAGAGCACTTCTGTAACACACATCAGTGAACAGGTATCTGTCCTGGTTTCGGAAGCAAAATCACTGATGACTGCTGTTTCAACTTTTCATGTATAATGATGAAAGGAAAACGCTGTGAAATGAGGAAGCATTTCACAGCGTTCATTCTTTTCTGCTAAAGTCAAGCATGACTTTTGTTCCGACACCGGATACAGAGCTGATCGAAATCTGATGTGACAGCTTTCCGATAATCATATGACATAGATAAAGTCCTATGCCCGTCGATTTTTTATCAAGCCTGCCATTAAAGCCGGTAAACCCTTTTTCAAATATCCTTGGCAGGTCTTCTGCCTGAATCCCGATCCCTGTATCCTCTATCACCAGAGTTTTTTCTTTCCCTTTCTCCATGTAAATATGAATGCTGCCCTGCATTGTGTATTTTAATGCATTGGATAACAACTGTTCGATCACAAAGCAAAGCCATTTTTCATCCGTCAGTACACTGACTGTCTCCTCCTCCAGCTGCAGCTGAATTCTCTTTCCAATGAATATCTTTGCATATTTACGGAGCGCTTGTTTTACAATCGTAAAAAGATCATAGTTCTGGAGCATCAGATCACCAGACATCACGTCCATTCTGACATACTGCAGAATCATCTCAACATACTGTTCCGTCTTAAAAAGCTCCTGTCTTACCGGTTCATTCTGTTCAGACTGCAAGAGCAGATTCATCGCCGATATCGGTGTTTTGATCTGATGTGCCCAGATTGTCAGGTACTCCATCAGTTCTGTCTGTTTTCTGTCAGCTTCCTGAATCAGTTCTGTTTTATTCCTGTGAATTAGTTCTATCAGTTCCTGATAATCCTGCTCCAGCAGATCATGTGCCTTTGGCAGCTCATCAGTCCCGATGATGACAGACTGCTTCAGCTGTTTTAATTTTTTATGCTTACCCGCATATCTTATAAGGTCATATGCCGTGAACAGTAAAATCAGCAGTATGGATAAGAACATTGCATAGCAGGCTGCTTCCAGTTCAACTGAATACAAAGCAAAAACAATACAGAAAATACAGGCGACAAGCGGGAACAAAAGTAAAAGCTTCGCATGTCGTCTGCAGTATGAAAGCAGCAGCTTAAAGAACTCCATATCCGATTCCTTTCTTTGTCACAATAAAATCATAAACACCTATATCCTCCAGGCGTTTTCTGAGCCTTGTCATATTGACGGTCAGAGTATTATCATCGATAAAGCTGTCACTTTCCCACAATCGCTCCATGATTTTCTCACGAGATACAAATGCCCCCTGCTGTTCCAGAAGTATCTGAAGGATCTTATACTCATTTTTTGTCAGTTCCGCCTTCTCCTCACCAAATACAATGGTCGTGTCATTCAGGTTCAGCCGCAGCCCCTTATGTTCGATAACAGAAAGCTGACTAGCGAGTGCGTAGGTTCTTCGGAGTATGGCTTGTATTTTTGCGGTAAGCACCTGCAGGTCAAAAGGCTTGCTGATAAAATCATCGCCCCCCATGTTCACAGCCATCACAATATTGACATTGTCAGAGGCAGAAGACAAAAAAATGACAGGCACATTGGACCGCTTCCTGATCTCACTGCACCAGTAATACCCATTATAAAAGGGCAGACCAATGTCCATAAGCACCAGCTGCGGTTCCATGCGCCTGAACTCATCATATACATGTTCAAAATCAATAACACAGTCAGCTTCATATCCCCACTGCTGCAGATGTTTCTTTATCTCTTTTGCAATGACGGCATCATCTTCTACAATCAAAATACGATACATGGTACAAATCCTCCCTGCTTCATGTTTTTGATTGTACCACGTTTCCATGATTCGTCAATCTCTAACCTTTGTCATAGCAGAACCGGAAGTTTACAGACCGAGCAGGCGCTATACTTCCTTACGGATCCATACGAGCATCTCGCCTTCGCCCCGGTTCCCCCAGCTATAGTATGGAACTGCTTTCATTGTTACTTCCTTTGTTTTCCTCTGATAAGGTGCATACAGCTCGTCATCCCAGCCAGACTCATCCTCGCGAAGCCCATTTGCAGTTATTGTAACTACACCGTCAAGGATTTCTTCGCTTTTTATGGAAAATGCGGGATTTTTAGAAAGCGACAGTGCAGGCAGGTTGTTGCCGTTGTCAATTTCTTCCACGCAGTAAACGAGCGGTCCCCGCTGGATAGCTGCTTTGCCCAGGTCGCTGCGTACTCTGGGACTGGCCTGCATCTCCTCAACAGGCATGGCAAGTGTCAGTGTTACTATATTCTCTCTTTTCCAGTTACGTGATAAAACAGCATATCCTTTTTCCATGCAGGAAGAAAGCACAATCTCTTCGCCGTCAACCGTCAGCACAGCTTTGCGGCACCATCCGGGAATTCTTACAGCTATTTTAAAATCCCTTTCTTCTTCTGCCAAAATCCTGATCGTAATGGTCTCATTCCATGGATAATTCGAGGATATCTGTGCTTTGACTTCTGTATTATTGAGTGCAGTTTTCACTTCACTGCCGATGAACTGATGAATATACAATGTATCCGCGCTGCCGGTATAGATATATCCGCGAAGAGAGGTCAGAAGCCTTGCAAGATTGGGCGGACAGCAGGCACAGCCGAACCACTTCTGGCGAACCGGCTTCACATGTCCTTTGATCGGGCTCAGAATGCTTGCCTTTGGTTCCACTTCCAGTGGATTTACATAAAAATAATGCTTTCCGTCCTTAGCCATGGAGCTCATGATCACATTAAATAATGCTTTCTCTATAACATCCGCATAGCATCTGTCATTTTCCATCATCAGCATCCGCTGGGCAAAAAAGATCAGGCCGATGGAAGCGCAGGTCTCGGAATAGATCGTATCATTAGGCAGATCATAATCATAGGTAAATGCTTCACCTGCACCGGTCGAGCCGATGCCCCCGGTTATATACATCTGTTTTTTAACGATATTGTTCCATAAGGTCTTGCAGGCTGCTTTCATCTCTTCATCCTGATATAGCGCCGCGATGTCTGCCATTGCTGTCAGCATATAGACCTGACGCACTGCATGTCCCACTGCTTCTGTCTGCTCCCTCACCGGTTTGTGCGCCTGAAAATAAGCTGCGCGTTCTCTCGGTGACGAGATTTCTTTGTTGGACCAGTAAGATATCTTACTGCGCTTTTCCCATTCCTCCTCAAGATAGAAAGGCTCTGTCCCTCTGGCATCAAGAAAATACTTTGCGAGCCTTACATATCTTTCATTTTTAGTCGCTTTGTACAGTCTGACCAGTGCCAGTTCAATTTCCTGATGTCCGTCATAACCATGGATCTTGCCTTCTTCATAACCGAATCTGCTATCAATATAATCAGCAAATTTGCTCACAATATCGAGAATTGCTTTTTTCCCGGTTGCCTGATAGTAAGCAACTCCGGCTTCGATCATATGGCCCGCTGTATACAGCTCATGACATTCCTCCAGATTGGTGAAACGCTTCACAGGTTCTCTGATCTGGACAAATGTATTCAGATATCCGTCATCACACTGTGCGCTTCCCATCAGCGCAATAGCTTCGTCGGCAAGCTGCGAAAGTTTTTCATCATTTTTGATCGTCAGGCTGTAAGCAACAGCTTCTAGCCATTTATAAAGGTCTGTATCCTGAAAGAAAAAACCATAAAAATCACCCTTTTCAAGCCCGGCTGCAATTCTGAAGTTCTGGATGGCATGACTTTGTGCAGCTTCCGGCACCCTGTCATTTAAGACTTCCCACTGATAAGGAATCACAACTGACTGAACCAGTTCGATCTGCTTATCCCAAAAGCTGTCTGATATCGTAATATCAGCTAATGGCAGTTCACCTGCTGCCGTTTTGTTATATTGTCCCATTCCTGTAATCCTCCTGATTTTCACTCCAATTAACATACATGCGGTATGCTTCTACTATAACAATCCCTTTGTTCTTTGTAAATATCACAAGGTTATTCTTTGTGTCATAAGGTTTGTTTATATTTTTAAATAGTTGATTTCAGCACAATGAGATGGTAAAATAAGTATCAAATCGTTAGTACAAAAAGGAGTTTCCATGTATCATGAACTGCAAATAGACAGACCCGTTACCTACCATCTGACCGGAACCTTTCAGGCTCCTTCTTCTTCGTGGACGCATGAGGATTTTCCTTTGAATGATTTCGAACTTATCCTTGTTACCGATGGTGTTTTGTATCTGACCTATCAGAACATTCCTTATGCTGCAGGAAAAGGAGATTTTTTATTACTGCCGCCGCTTCCTCCGCCGCATAACCGGCGGATCGGTCATCAGGCTTCCTATTGCAGCTTCTACTGGCTGCATTTTGACTGTCCTGTCACCGATTCAAAAAGCAGCAGTACATCTATTCCTGCACTTAAATCTGATTCGGAATTTTCTTCTGATTATTGCCTGCAGCTTCCCATCAACGGACATCTGGCGCACCTGGAAAAGGCAATCGTCCTGATGAAGCAGCTGCAGGACTGTGTACGTTCAGGTTATGAACCAGTGTTTATCAATTATCTATCAACAACGATTCTATGCGAGCTTCATAATCAGGTAAAACAGCTTCCCAAGCTGCAGCTCGATACTGGTTATTCCAAAAAGCAGCTGTATCACGATGTCCTTGATTTTGTATCCATGAACCTGACCTCTGCCTTAAAAGTGTCCGAAATTGCAGCACATTTTGGGTATAATGAAAAATATCTGACACATTTGTTTTCTATACTGTCAGGTACATCATTAAAACAGCATATTCTGCGAAGCAA
>QKDK01000196.1 GCA_003252135.1 Clostridia bacterium | reverse complement strand
AAAATGAAAAGACTGGAAGAAAGATATGGTTCAAAAAGGCCGCTGCTTGTATTTACAGATGTTGTTGTTGCAGATGAAAAATTGCAGAAAATTCATACATCCTTTATGCAATGTAATCATCTGAAGCCAAAACATACGGATCTGCCTCATCTTTTAATGGAAAATAAGTGCATCGGATGTACGATCATGATCAATAAGGAAGCAGTGAACCTGATGAATGAGCTGCCAGATCAGGTAGGGCATCATGACTGGTGGATATCCCTTGTAGTCTCATCTTTCGGAAAGATAGGGTATCTATGCGAACCGACCATGTATTACAGACAGCACGGAAAAAACAGTATAGGTTCCCTTGAGTTCAGGGACTATGTTATACAAGCTGTAAAATCGCTGCGAAAACAGAAGGAAGCATTAATTGCAGCGCAGCATCAGGCCAGAGATTTTATGGAGATCTATAAGGAAAGGCTGCAAGAGAGTGAAAAAAAGACAATTTGCTGTTTTGCAAAACTGCAGCAGGATCCATGGGGTCTTCGGAGAGTGCATATGATCAGAAACCATTACTACAAATCAGGATTTTTAAGAAATCTCGGAGTATTTATTATACTTTAGGATCTAGTTGATCAGGTAATTTGTTGCACCGGTCGTAAAGTGGGTCTGACCGTCATTCGTTATGAACATGGCATAGGTATCATCCATGGAATCTATAAGCTTCATCCCGTCTTCAAGACCAAGAAGAAAGCAGGTCGTGCTTAATGCATCCCCGTCTACAGATTTCTTTGATAGGATCGTTACAGACAGCAGATCGTTATTGCAGGGATACCCGGTTGCAGCATCTAAAATATGATGATACAGAACACCATCTTCTTCAAAATATCGTTCATAGATACCAGAGGTTACCACTGACATATCTGAAAGATGAAAGGCAGCGGCAATCTCATCCTGTGCTCCGAAGGGTTTTTGAATTCCGATGCGAAAATCAGAGCCATCCGGCTTTGAACCAACACACAGTACATTTCCGCCAAGGTTAATTACCGCACTGGTTACATCCTCGCTAAGCAGATAGGCTTTGAGACAATCGGCAATATATCCTTTTGCAACTGCACCAAGGTCGATTTTAGTATCAGGATTTTCCTTGTTCAGTATATTTGTACCTGATAAAGATATGGTCCTGTAATCAACAAGCGGCAGAAGTGCCAGAATATCATTTTTATCAGGAACCGTGGGTGATTCGGAAGAAAAATTCCACAGATCCGACAAAGGAGCAATGGTGATGTCAAAACGTCCGTCTGAGATGGAACCGTAAGCAAGTCCTGTAGAAATAAGCTGATAAAGATCAGATGAGATTTCATTCTGCTTGTCTGAATTCTCATTTAAGGCATACAGCTCACTGGTTGTCATGGTTCTGCTGAAAATCGATTCATAATAGCTGCATAAGGAAAAGCATTCATCTAAAATGGAACTGTCTGTTGTACCATAAAGATCAATCTGTATGACAGTATTCATGGCAAAGCCGGTACGAGTTATCGGTTCGTCAGCTTTTATGTCTGATGAACAGCCGCTTAATAATATGAAGAACAGAATTAATATAATAATGAAGACTTTTCTGTATGATGAAAAATTACTTTTTTTTATCGTGACGAATGAGATTGCTTTCATATTTGATGTCATAAAGAACACTTCACTTTCTTTTCTTTTTTATTATTTCAAATTTCTCTCATTGTAGGAGGATTTGACTTTTATGTCAAGAAAAGATATCATCATCAGAGTATAAGAAAATCATAGAATGCAATGATGAAGTAATTTTTTTTTACGGCATGACTTAATATACAGGATTAAAGGACAAATATTTTAAAACACAATACATAACAGAAAGAGGTAAATGATGGATATTTCAAAACTTTACAGACTTGAATACGAAAAAGAACTTGAAGATATAAAGAGCTTTGGAAAGGTATACAGACATATTAAGTCTGGAGCGAGAATATGTGTGATATCAAATGATGATGACAATAAAGTGTTTCATATTGGTTTTCGTACACCGCCAGCCGATAATACTGGTGTGGCACATATTATAGAACATACCGTACTTTGCGGATCGAAGGAGTTCCCTGTAAAGGATCCTTTTATGGAACTGGCAAAAGGCTCTCTGAACACATTTTTGAATGCAATGACATACCCTGACAAGACCATGTATCCGGTGGCAAGCTGTAACGAAAAAGACTTTGCCAATCTGATGCATGTGTATTTGGACGCTGTGTTTTATCCAAATATATATATAAAAGAAGAAATATTCAGACAGGAGGGCTGGCATTATGATATATCGGATGCCGAAGATGAGCTGATTGTCAATGGAATTGTTTATAATGAGATGAAGGGTGCTTTTTCATCACCTGAGCAGCAGCTTGGCAGAAGAATTTCTCACAATCTTTATCCGGATAATGCCTATGGCAATGAATCAGGAGGTGATCCTGATTTTATCCCGGATCTTACCTATGAACAGTTTTTAGACTTTCACAGAACTTATTACCATCCCTCCAACAGTTATCTCTATCTGTATGGAGATATGAACATGGAAGAACGCATG
>QKDK01000253.1 GCA_003252135.1 Clostridia bacterium | reverse complement strand
CACAAAGGAAGGAATTCATATGAAACAGCAGACATTGTATCTTTTAGAAAATCGAAAATGTTTTGGTACGGCTTCTTTTGGAAGCTACTGGGAGAAAAACAGTGTTTCCAGAAACACATCTTTTTCCTGCAAAAATGAATCGGGTGAATCAGTTCAGATACAGTCACGGATCACCGCTTACTGGCCGGATGGTTCTGTAAAATGGGCAGCACACGCAGGAGACAGCAGAAAGATTGGAAATAAAATAGAAATAACTGCAATGGAGGAAGCTGCAGTTCATACAGATTCTATCGTTGTAGAAGAAAACGGCAGTGGACTAAAAATTATAGCCGGATCGACTAGTGTTTTGGTTTCTCCAACTGATACAGTTCTATTTGAATCATTGTATGCCGGAGAACGGTTGGCAGCCAAAAGCGCAAAGCTTGTTCTGCTTCTGGAAGAAAGAACGTCAGAAGAAGATGTTCTGGTAACGAAAACAGTACCTTATACCGGGCTGATTCAGGAGACGAAGGTTGTAGACAACGGACCGGTTCGCTGTGTAGTACAGTTCAAGGGAACTCATCAGTGCAAAAAAACAGGAGCATTAAAAATACCATTTTCTCTTTTTATGGAAATAACAAAAGATTCGTCTGAGATCAACTTTACCCATACATTCTTTTATGATGGTGACGAAACAAAAGACTTCCTAAAGGGAATCGGAGTAACCTTTGATGTTCCGGTGGAGGGTGAGATGGTAAACAGGCATGTGAAATTTGCAGCAGATCATGGCTTCTTTCATGAAAGCCTTGCCATGCTGTTATCCTGGAGACCTCGCGTTCCTATTGAAACGTATCAGGCTCAGATCAATGGTGAAAAGCTTACACTCGATCCGGTGAAGGATGCTGCAGCGATCGAAACTGCAGGACAGATACCGGTATGGGGAGAGTATGCACTAGTACAGGACAGCTCCGCACATTTTGGTATTCGTAAAAAAATAAGCAATCCTGACTGCTGCTTTCTTGACTGTCTTCATGGAAATCAGGCAAAAGGCGCTATGGCATTTGGCGGTGTCAACGGAAGCTTTTGTATTGTGAAAAGAGATTTCTGGCAGAAAGGTCCGGCTACACTGCAGGTCAAAGGTGCAGACTGCGATGTGGCACAGGCGTCTTTATGGTTCTATTCTCCGGAAGCAGAAGCTTATGACTTCAGGCACTATGCAACAACAGGTTACTCCCAGAGCTATTATGAAGGTTTCGATGAAATGGGTGCGACACCATATGGTATTGCGAATACAAGTACATTTTCCATACTTGCTGATGACAAAATAATTCCAAGTGATGTTTTGCTTAATGAATTTATAGATGCAGTGCAAAAACCGGCTGTTTATGTTTCCTCACCGGAATACTATCACAAGCATAGAGCGTTTGGATACTGGAGCCTGCCAAAGACAGATACTGATGCAGAAAAATGGCTGGAAGAGCAGATGAACAATCTGATCGAGTTCTATAAAAAAGAGATTGATGTCCGCAACTGGTATGGCTTGTTCAATTATGGAGATTTTATGCATACATATGACAAGACAAGACACAGCTGGCGCTATGATATGGGTGGGTATGCATGGCAGAATACGGAGCTTGTACCGACTCTATGGCTGTGGTATGCATTCCTCCGAAGCCAAAGAGAAGATATTTTTTCTCTTGCAGAAGCTATGAGCCGTCATTGCTCAGAAGTTGATACCTATCATTTCGGACCATACCAGGGCATAGGGTCAAGACATAATGTAAGGCATTGGGGCTGTTCCTGCAAAGAGGCAAGAATTGCAATGGCAGGACATCACCGATTCTATTATTATCTGACCGGTGATTTCAGGCTTGCAGATCTGTTCGATGAAGTTAAAGATGGTGATTTTGCAACACTGAATATTGATCCGCTCAGGTTCTTTTTCGATAAGGAAACCATGGTCTACCCGACACATGCAAGATCAGGTCCGGACTGGTCGAGCTTTTGCTCAAACTGGATGACAAGATGGGAAAGATTCAATGATCAGGAATATAAAGAATATATCAAAATCGGGATTGAGGATCTGAAAAAAATGCCGCTGCAGCTGATCAGTGGTTCTGATTTTGAATATGATCCCGAAAATAAGCATCTTAGGTATATTGGAGAAAGAGCCACCGGAGGGACTCATCTACAGATCTGTATGGGGGCTGAACAGACCTGGATCGAACTGACAGACCTTTTAGAAGATGAGGAATGGAACAAAATGCTGGCTGATTTCGGACATTTTTATCTTCTTCCTCACGATGTACAGCTTGAAAAATCCAACGGACTCATCAATGACAGAACCTTTACCTATCCATTTATGGCTGCGGGAATAATTGCCTATGGTGCGGCATACTATAAAGATCATGAGCTTGGAAAACAGATATGGGAAGAACTTCATACCTGTCTGGAAAGAGAAGTTGGGGACAGCTGTTTTACAAGTAAGGATATTTATGATGCAGGAAATAAGGAAATACTGCATGAAATGGCTGGTATTTCTACAAATGTAGCATCACAATGGTGCCTGAATGTTATTTGTGCACTGGAGTTTATCAGAGAAGATCTCTGGTAAGAAAAGAAGCTGTGAAAAAATGAGGAATCATTTTTCACAGCTTCTTTTATAGGTGCAGAACTTCCTGCAGGTCAGATGCTTTCCTGCTCCTGATTCAATATATCAGCATATGGTGAGCCAAGATCTTTTATGGCTTTTGCAACAAGTCCTGCCATAACTACAGCTCCTTGAACATGAAGATGGGTGTTGTCTGCTGATCCAAGAGGATAGTTTTCATAAGTATCGGCAGGAAAAAACATGAACCATTTTCTGCTGTTTTCCTCTCCGGTGCTCTCAAGAAGCTCTTTGCTGAGCCTGCACAGATCAATACATGGAATTTTTTCTTTTTCAGCCAGTGATAGAACTGCTGCAGGATAGGTCGTATGTGTATCCATGATCTTGCCGTCTTCTGTAAAATGTCTTCTGGAGAGCGGTGTGATCAGGACAGGAAAGGCACCTTTTGAGCGTGCAAGAGAAACATACTTCATAAGATATGCAGGGTAGGAAGTGGCGGGATCGGTAAAACGATCAGGTGCTTCCTTTTCGTCATTGTGTCCGAATTCGATATAAAGAAAATCACCATTCGAGAGCTTGTCAAGATCTTTCGTGAAGTATTGCTTCTCCCAATGGGATTTTGAACTTTCGCCGTTCTTTGCACAGTCTACAATTGTAGTTTCGTGGCTGCAGTATAACGAAAAGACCTGACCAATACCGGTCTGCGGAAAGGTTTTAGCGTAATTAAAAGCAACAGTTGAATCACCTACCCAAAAAACTGTGCTCATACCTGATCTTCCTCCATTGACTGGTGCACTGCTGTACACATGAGAAGATAAGCACCAACACCATGCAGATCATTAAAACTGGTCGGACGGCCGCAGTAATGTGCATAATCACCAACTCCGGTACCGACACAGATGTTATCGATAACAACACCGTTTTCGTCATACTTCAGCCGGTTCATGATGCCTTCATACCCTTTTTTTGCATATGACAGGTAGGATGAAGAAAGATACCCTTCTTTTACAGACCGGCAGAGCGCAGCAACAAATAAACAGGTGCAGGAAGATTCCAGCCAGTTACGGCTGTCATTTCCCTTATTAATTACCTGATACCACAGACCGGTTTTATTATCCTGATATTGAACGACAGCTTTTAAAAGATCAGTAAGGATAGTAACAAGCACTTTGTGCTTAGGATGATCTTTTGGCAGAAAACGCAGCTCATCAAGTATGGCAACAGGCACCCAGCCAATGGAACGTCCCCAGAATTCAGGAGCAAGACCTGTCTCTTTATCAGCCCAGGATTCATTTTTACTCTCATCATAGGCGTGATACCAAAGACCAGTGACCGGATCTTTCGTTTTATCCTGCATCAGAATGACCTGATCGGCAGCTTCTTCTAAAAGGGTATTATCCTGAAAGATCATTGAATATTCAGCACTGAAGGGTCCAGCCATATACAGTCCATCCAGCCACATCTGATGAGGATGCCACTGCTTATGCCAGTATCCGCCGTTCTGGCATTTTGGAAACTCTTTCAGCACTCCGGCAATACGATGAAGCGCAGTTTCATAAGCCAATGATTTTGTTTTTTTATAGAGCGGGAAGAGAAGTATGCCAGGCTGAAGATCATCTAGTTGTCCTTCATCGAGTGATGGGATGCTTCCGTCTTCAAGTACAACGGAATCGACCCAGTCTTTTACAAAATTTAAATATACATTTTTTTTGCTTGCTTCATATACATTCATAACACCCGACAGAAAAACACCCTGATGGTAGTGGAAATGACCAACTGGCGGCAGCTGATCTGCTGTAAAACGGCGCATCATCATATCACATGCTTCCATAGCACGTTCCAGAGCAGTCATCGCTGACTTGTTTTTCTGTGCATCTGTAGTTTTTTCATTTGTATTGTTCATATAAGTAAGTCTCCTTTTATTAAATAAGGTATGGCTGGCAGGAATGAAAAATATTATGATATAAGGAAAAGACATGTATAAAATTTGCAGGTTTTGTACGAAAAATCTTAATCCTTTCCTATTATAATAAAAAACGTCGAGTTAAGCAAATAATATTCATATTTTTTTCTGTGAGATTTTAACATTGACCAAGCAGTAAGACCAAGCAGCATGATTGACATGAGAATATAAAAAAGGTATGATTAGGGTAATGATATGATGATGCCAGGGTCGAATAGCCCTATATCAGCTATGGTAAGGTCAATATGCACAAAGACAGAAGAATGAATGCGCCTATGGAAACATAGAGAATTAGAATCTCTTCTATATTGAGATCGAAGCAATGAGTCTTCTGGCTTTGTGCTTATCGACACGAAATTTGCGAAAGAGGACTATTCGACCCTCACATCATGATATTAACTTATAATGGTATTAACAAATCAGAGAAGAAGCAGTATGGAGGTTACAATGAAATTATCATTTGTCGGAGCAGATCATGAAGTTACTGGGAGCTGTCATTATATTGAAGCCTGCAATAAAAGCATTCTGGTTGACTGTGGAATGGAGCAGGGAGAGGATGTATATGAAAATCAGGATGTACCTGTAAATGCCTCTGAAATTGATTATATTTTTCTTACGCATGCGCATATTGATCATTCGGGACTGATCCCCTTGTTATACAGCAAAGGGTTCAGAGGGCAGGTGCTTGCTACAGAGCCGACCTGCGAATTGTGTGATATTATGCTTCGAGACAGCGCTCATATACAGATGACAGAGGCTGAGTACAAGAATCAGAGAGGCAAAAGGAGCGGAAAAGGAACTGTTATGCCCTTGTATGAGATGAAGGATGTTCTTGGCGTTATCAAGCATTTCCAAGGATATCCCTATAATGAGATCGTACAGGTATGTGACGGAATACAGATTCGTTTTACAGATGCAGGTCATCTGCTGGGCTCTGCAAGCATAGAGATCTGGCTGGAGGAGTCAGGCATAAAAAGGAAGATAGTCTTTTCGGGAGACATCGGAAACCGCGATAAACCTCTTCTCAAGGCACCTGAGGAACTAGAAGAAGCGGATTATGTTATTATGGAGTCAACTTATGGCGACAGAAGCCATGGACCAAAGCAGGATTTTGTCGGAGAACTTACAAGAATTCTGCAGGAAACACTGGACAGAGGCGGAAATCTTGTCATTCCGGCGTTTGCTATAGGAAGAACGCAGGAGATGCTGTATTATTTCAGAGTAATAAAAGAAAAGAAGCTGATAGAAGGACACGATAATTTTAAAGTTTACATGGACAGTCCGCTTGCTATTGAAGCAACAAATATTTTCAATAAGAACATGGGACATTATTTTTCGGAAGAAGCAATGGAAATGGCAAGAAAAGGTAAAAATCCGATTTCTTTTCCCGGTCTGCGCTATGCCATTACAGGAGATGAATCCAAGCTGATCAACGAAGATGACGAACCTAAAGTTATTATCTCATCATCTGGCATGTGTGAAGCGGGGAGAATAAAGCATCATCTGCGGCATAATCTCTGGCGAGAGGACAGTACGATTTTGTTCGTCGGATATCAGGCCAACCATACGCTTGGGCGTGCAATACTGGAAGGCGCACAGGAAGTTAAGATATTTGGTGAAACAATAGAGGTATCTGCAAAGATAGAACATATTGATGGTTTTAGCGGTCATGCTGACAGAGAAGGTCTGATTCGATGGGTTACTTCCTTCGAAAAGAAACCTAAGCTTGTTTTTGTTGTACATGGAGAAGATAATGTCTGCGATACCTTTGCAGAAATGCTGAATGAGACTTATAAAATCAGAGCAACAGCTCCTTTTTCAGGTGCAAGTTTTGATCTGATAGCCAATGAGTATCTGACTGAAGGCGTAAAGACAAGGAAAGCTAAGGAAGCTGGCGAAAAGGTGCAGACAGGCAGTGTATTTGCGCGTCTTTTATCTGCTGGACAGCGCTTGATGACTGTCATCTCACATAATAAGGGCGGAGCGAATAAAGATCTTGCAAAGTTTGCGGATCAGATCAATTCCCTAGCCGATAAATGGGACAGATAAATCTAAATTTATTATAAAAACACAGGAAAAAGCTTGCGAAGATTCAGGGTTCATTATAAGATGGATTCGTTGTACATATTCACTGGTATTGGTGATGATAAGCAGGCAGACCAGATTTACTATAGAAAGACATTCGGGAGGCAGAAAATACATATGGCATATTTGATAGATGGCAAAAAGATTTCAGCAGAGATTAAGGATGAGCTTAAGGAAAAAGTAGCTGTATTAAAAAGTCAGGGGAAAGAAATTGTTCTGGCAGTCATTCAAGTCGGAACAAATCCTGCATCCACCGTCTATGTTAATAATAAAAAGAAAGCCTGTGCATATGTCGGAATTCGGTCGCTTGCCTTTGAACTTCCTGAAACAGTTTCGGAAGATGAGCTTCTGGCTCTTGTGCGGGAACTGAATGTGAATACAGAGGTTAACGGTATACTAGTACAGCTTCCTCTGCCAAAGCATATCAATGAAGATAAAGTGATCATGACGATTTCTCCGGATAAAGATGTGGATGGCTTTCACCCACAAAATGTAGGCAATCTGAGCATTGGCAGAAAAGGGTTCGTATCCTGTACACCGGCAGGTATCATTCAGTTGCTAAAAAGAAGCAATATAGCAATTGAAGGAAAAGAATGTGTCATTGTTGGGCGCAGTAATATTGTCGGTAAACCGATGGCCATGCTTTTGATACAGGAGAATGGAACAGTAACGATAAGTCACTCCCGTACAAGAAACCTGAAGGAGGTAACAAAGCGGGCTGATATACTGATTGCAGCCATTGGGAAACCTAAGTTTTTTAACGCAGAGTATATAAAGGAAGGTGCGGTTGTTATTGATGTTGGTATGAACCGCGACGAGAATGACAAGCTGTGCGGTGATGTCGATTTTGATTCTGCATCCACTGTAGCAAGTGCGATCACACCGGTGCCTGGCGGAGTTGGTCCAATGACGATAGCGATGCTCATGACAAACTGTGTGGAAGCAGCTGAATAAAGAAATAAGGATTAATAAAGAAATAGGATTAATAATGCGGGCTTTTACGAACGGTTTTATCCGTTCATGCTTTTCATATGTGTTATATTGATTTGGGAATGAGGTTATTATGAAAATACATTTTATATCACTGGGATGTGACAAAAATCTGGTTGACAGTGAATATATGCTTGGCATACTGCAAAAAAGCGGTCATGAACTGATTGATAATGAACAGGAGGCTGATGCTATTGTCATCAATACCTGCTGCTTTATCCATGATGCAAAGGAAGAAAGCATACAGACCATTCTTGAGATGGCACAGATCAAAAAGATAAAAGAGGATATGATACTTCTGGTTGCCGGCTGTCTGGCCCAGAGATACCGGCAGGAGATACTGGATCAGATACCTGAAGTTGATGGACTGATCGGTACGACCGGATACGAAGATATTGTGAAAGCGCTGGAGAGCGCTGCAAAGAAAAAACACATTTCCAAAGAATGGTATAAGGATATCAATTATCTTCCGACAGCCATGGATAACCGTGTTTTAACAACAGGCGGAACTTTTGCATATATAAAGATTGCCGAAGGGTGTGATAAACACTGTACCTATTGCGCCATTCCGGGCATCCGCGGAAGTTACCGCAGTGTTCCCATGGACATGATTATGAAGGAAGCAAAAGAACTGGTGGAACAGGGCTGCAGAGAATTGATTATTGTTGCTCAGGAAACTACAGTGTACGGTACGGATATTTATGGTGAAAAACGGCTTTCTGACCTGCTGCATCAGTTATGCGGCATTCAGGGACTTATGTGGATACGTATTATGTACTGTTACCCTGAAGAAATCACTAATGATCTGATACAGATCATAAAAACAGAGGAAAAGATCTGCAAGTATATAGACCTACCGATTCAGCATGCATCAGACACCATCTTAAAACGCATGGGTCGTCAGACGACTGGCAGTGAAATCAGACAGCTCATTAAGAATATCAGGAAAGAGATACCTGACATTGCAATCAGGACATCATTAATTACTGGGTTTCCGGGTGAGACAGAAGATGATTTTGCAGAGCTGAAGGCTTTTGTAAAGGAAATTGAATTTGAACGACTGGGTGTATTTACCTATTCAAAAGAAGAAGGAACCCCGGCGGCAAAGCTGCGTCCGCAGATAACCAAAAAGGTCAAGGAAGCACGCAGAAAAGAGATTATGCTGCTTCAACAGGAAATTGCATTCAGAAAAGCTGAAAATATGATCGGAAAACAACTTATTGTGCATACAGTTGGGACATTGACCGGTGAGAGTGTTTATGTCGGCAGATCTTATATGGATGCACCGAATGTTGATGGGTTTGTGTTTTTTACTGCAGGCCTGGAACCTGTATCGGGTGATTTTGTAAAAGTGATGATTACCGGAGCGAAAGAATATGACTTAATAGGGGAGGCAATCTGATATGAATCTGCCAAATAAAATAACTATATTCAGAGTTTGTCTGATTCCGGTGTTTGTTGTGTTCTTACTATTGCCAGAGAGCATCCTGCCTTATGGTAACTTCATAGCTCTTTTTGTGTTTATCATTGCGGCATTATCGGATGCGGTTGACGGTCATATTGCCAGAAAGCATCACATGGTAACAGATTTTGGTAAATTTATGGATCCGCTGGCGGATAAACTTCTGGTGAGTGCCGCTCTTTTGATTTTTGTTGAACAGGGGAGCGTTCAGTCATGGATCGTAATTATAATTATTTCAAGAGAGTTCATTATCAGCGGTTTTCGCCTGATTGCTGCGAATCGCAGTATTGTTATTGCTGCAAGCATGTGGGCAAAGATAAAAACAACAATGCAGATGATCATGTGTCTTCTTTTTATCGTGAATTTTGACAATGTAGTGTTCAACATAGCCGAGCAGACTGCCATGTATCTGTCACTTGTCCTGACTATTGTATCTCTGATCGATTATCTGTATAAGAACAGAGCCATACTTGCAGAAGGAACAAAATAAAACATTTACTTGCAAAAATAACATAAAATTGACATAGTTCCTTTTTATACTTTTTATCAGAGATTCTGGATACTAAGAATTGATATCTGATGGAAGGAGCTGTCTGTATGCGCAAAGGAATTTTTGGTATAGCATTGATCTGTATTTTAATGTTCACAGGCTGTACAATTACATATAATACAGATATACAGGATATTACTGTTCCGATTACAGATATGGCTGATACAGGTCAGGCTGAGCTT
>QKDK01000064.1 GCA_003252135.1 Clostridia bacterium | reverse complement strand
TACTTCAAGATATTACAGCCGTAACATCTTAAAGGTATCATATAATACTAAGTATTATTGTTTCATAAACTAATTTATTGAAAGGATATACCACCATGAAAAAAGAATTTCATAGCAATAACCGTCAAAAACTATACCAATATATCCAAAATGATTCAATTGTACTTTTCTTTTCGGGAAAGCAGATCAGAAAAACTAATGATGAGTACTATCCATTCTATACCAACAGAAGCTTTCTGTATCTGACAGGACTGGACAGTCAGGACTTTATATTTCTAGCTAAAAAACACGAAAATACATCATCTGTTGAAGAAACCATATATATACTGCCTTCTGATCCGATATATGAACGCTGGAACGGAAAACGCCTAAAAATCAATGAAGTACTGGATCAGTCCGGGATTTTGAATATCGTGCCTGTTGATCGTTTTGAAAATGATCTGCATCGTATGATACAAAGCGGAGATTATAAAAATATCTTTCTTGATTTTGATAAACTGACCATCACCGATCCTGATGATATTGTTTATCAGCACTCACAGCGCTTAAAAATGATGTATCCATATATAAATATCTGCAATTCGCACAGTTATATAAAAGCAATCCGAACCATAAAGGAGCCCTGTGAAATCGAAGCAATGAAAAAAGCACAGCTTATAACAGCAGAAGCTGTCACAGCCATGATGAAAGCTTCAAAACCAGGCATGTATGAATACCAGTACAAAGCTGAATTTGATTATGTTCTTGGTCAGTACGGACCAGACGGCCCTGCATTTCCACCTATAATATCTGCCGGTCATAACAACTTTTGTATTCATTATTACTCTTATACAGGACAGGCTATGGATGGTGATATGATCTTGAATGATGTCGGTGCCTGGCATGATAACCTGATGAATGACGTTTCGAGAGGTTTTCCATGCAACGGCCGGTTTAGTGAGCGCCAAAAACAGTTATATACATGCGCATTCAATACTTCTGAGCATATGTTCGGCCTGATAAAGCCCGGTATGGCAATGTCTGATGTGGACCTTCTTGCCAGAAAATTCAACTTCGAGCAATTAAAAGACCTTGGTCTTCTGGAACACTATGAAGATGCCGGAAAGCTCATCTGGCACGGTGGTGCGCACCATGTAGGATATGACGTACATGATGTCGTGGATATGTCCCATGTTGTGGCACCGGGTATGGTCTTCTGTGTTGATATCGGCATATACTGTGAAGAATGGGGCATCGGCTTCCGGCTGGAGGACAACTGCCTTGTTACAGAAAACGGCTGCATCAATTTATCTGCAAATACGCCAAGAAGTATTCAAGAAATTGAAGACACTATGATGAAACGTACAAAATAGCCGATAGTTTTGCACCTTCACGGCCTGGTGCAATCAACACTATATTTTTCGATAAAAAAACCGATCTCCCAATCGTTAGATTTTTAGTCTAACTTTTAGGAGGTCGGTTCAGGCTTACCAAAGGTACTTTTCAACTTTCATTTCTGCTCTTTAATTCTTTACTTACGCTTATTTGTACTCTTCCTTAACAAATCTCTCTAAAGCATCCAGACTGCGTATCACCTTTTCTGTATCAATACAATATGCCATACGGAAGTATCCAGTCACACCAAAGCTGTCACTTGGCACAAGAATCAGATTATACTTTCTCGCTTTCATACAGAAAGCATTTGCATCCTCTTCCAATGCTTTCGGGAATATGTAAAAGGTTCCGCCTGGACGAATCGTTTCAAACTTAAGTTCGTTAAGCTTATCGTAGATCAGGTTCATATTGGTCTCATATACAGACAGATCACTGGTCTTATCCAGAATCTCCGCAACCGCGAGCTGTATACTGGATGCAGGACAGTTATGTCCGATTCCCCTGCTAATCTGACCGCACATTATCGCAATAATATCTGCATCTGTAGCTTTTGGATTCACTGCAAGATAACCGATTCGCTCTCCCGGAAGGCTTAAGCTTTTTGAAAAAGAATAACAGGATATTGAATTATCATAATATTTGCTCGGATAAGGAATCTCCTTATTATCAAAAACAATTTCTCTGTATGGTTCATCACTGATCAGAAAAATATCATGTCCAAATTCCTTCTGCTTTTTAACAAGCAATGCCGAGAGCTTTTGTATCGTTTCTTCCGAATATGCAATTCCGGACGGATTATTGGGTGTATTGATCAGTACCGCCTGTACTTTATCATTCAATAGTTCTTCAAATGCCTGAAAATTAATCTGAAAAGTACTGGTATCGGCAGGAACGACTTTAAGAACCGCTCCCGTTTTTCCAACATACTGATGATATTCAGGGAAGAACGGTGCAAAAGTTATGACCTCGTCTCCTTGTACTGTCACACATCGTAATGCATGCGCCAGCGCACCGGCAGCTCCGCTTGTCATAAATATGTGCTTTGCTTCATAGGGTACGCCAAATCTTTCCTCAAGGCTTTTTGCCACCTTGTCCCTTACTTCAAAGATACCAAGTGACTGGCTGTATCCATGAAGCTGTGACGAGCTTTTATTCTCCAGCAGATCGAACATGACCTTTGTGTAATCATCATGAACCGGAACGCTCGGATTCCCAAGAC
>QKDK01000036.1 GCA_003252135.1 Clostridia bacterium | reverse complement strand
ATATTGGTAAGCTCTACATACTATTACACCGTAAGGAGGGTCCACTGTGTTTGATTTTGAAAAGCCAAAGATAGAGATAGCGGAGATTTCTGAAGATAAGAAGTACGGACGTTTTGTTGTAGAACCTCTCGAAAGAGGTTATGGCACGACATTAGGTAATTCTTTAAGAAGAATTATGCTTTCATCCTTACCAGGCGCTGCTGTCAGTCAGGTTAAAATTGATGGCGTTGTTCACGAATTCAGCGGCATTCCCGGAGTTAAGGAAGATGTCACTGAGATCATCATGAACATTAAGAGCTTGGCAATCAAAAATACCAGTGAAACAAATGAGCCAAAGATCGCTTACATTGAATATGAAGGCGAAGGCGTTGTTACAGCAGCAGCAATTCAGGCTGATCCTGATATTGAGATTTTAAATCCTAATTTAGTAATTGCTACATTAAACGGCGGTGCTGAAAGCAGACTCTACATGGAGCTGACAATTATACGCGGTCGCGGATATGTAAGTGCAGATAAGAATAAGAATTCGGAACTGCCAATCGGCGTAATTCCGATTGATTCTATCTTCACTCCAGTTGAGCGTGTTAACCTGATGGTTGAGAATACACGTGTTGGACAGATTACTGATTTTGACAAGCTGACGCTTGACGTATATACAAACGGAACATTAGTTCCGGATGAAGCTGTCAGTCTTGCAGCAAAGGTACTTAGTGAGCATTTGAACTCTTTCATCGATCTGTCTGAAAATGCAAAGACAGCCGAGATTATGGTAGAAAAAGAGGACAATGAGAAAGAAAAAGTTCTTGAGATGAACATTGATGAACTTGAACTTTCTGTTCGTTCTTATAACTGCCTGAAGAGAGCGGGGATCAATACTGTTGAAGAATTGACCGCACGCACACCGGATGATATGATGAAGGTAAGAAATCTCGGACGCAAATCACTGGAAGAAGTTCTTGCAAAGCTTAAGGAGCTTGGATTGTCATTGAACTTAGGTGACGAATAAATTACGTTAGAAGAATAGATTTTATATAGGAGGAAATGACATGGCAGGCTATAGAAAACTTGGAAGAACTTCAAGTCAGAGAAAAGCATTGTTGAGAAACCAGGTTACGACTCTCTTATACCATGGCAAAATCGTTACAACAGAAGCAAAAGCGAAAGAAATCCGTAAAATTGCTGAAGGCATGATCGCTATGGCAGTAAAAGAGAAAGATAACTTTGATACAGTTACTGTAACTTCAAAGGTTGCACGTAAAGATAAAGATGGTAAACGTGTGAAAGAAGTTGTGAATGGAAAGAAGAATGATGTGTTTGATGAAGTACAGAAAACCATCAAAAAAGATCAGCCATCCAGACTTCACGCAAGAAGACAGCTTGAAGGCTATCTTTATCCAATAACAGAAGTTCCTGCTGAGAGCGCTGGTAAGAAGAAAAACACCAAAACTGTTAGTGTTGCTGACAAATTATTTGATGAAATCGCTCCAAAGTACGCAAGCCGTAATGGTGGTTACACCAGAATCGTAAAGATCGGTCTTCGTAAGGGTGATGCAGCAATGGAAGTTCTTATTGAGTTAGTATAATCTAATTCAATATAAGTAAAATACATAACAAATAAAAAGGTTGCGTGATGCAACCTTTTTTGGTAAACTGAAACGACTGGAAGATTGAATATTTTATCTTCAGTCGTTTACCGTTTGCCGTGTTTTAGTCTGCTGTTATATAGCAGACAGAGGAAATCAATATGTCGATGATCGATGCTAAAAAAGTTGTTTATGAATATATTCGCCGAGATGAAGAAGGCGGAGTAGAGAATATCACGCGTGCTCTGGATGAAGTTGATCTTTTGGTAGAGCAGGGTGATTTTGTTGCTATACTGGGACATAATGGTTCGGGTAAATCAACAATGGCAAAGCATATAAATGCCATACTGGTACCAACAGAAGGGACTGTATGGATTGATGGATATAATACAAAAGAGGACGACGATCTTCTGAATATAAGACAGACTGCAGGTATGGTCTTTCAAAATCCCGATAATCAGATTATTGCAACTGTTGTGGAAGAAGATGTAGGATTTGGTCCGGAGAATCTTGGTATCCCCACGAAAGAAATATGGAAACGAGTTGATGAATGCCTGACAGCCGTAGGTATGCAGGCATATCGCTATCATTCGCCAAACAAGCTTTCCGGTGGGCAGAAACAGCGTATTGCAATTGCCGGAATTATGGCCATGCAGCCCAAATGCATTATTCTAGATGAGCCGACAGCCATGCTGGATCCTTCCGGCCGTAAAGAAGTACTAAAGACAATTCATGAGCTTAACAAAAACCAGAAGATAACAGTTCTTTTAATTACACACTACATGGACGAAGTTATCGAGGCTGACCATGTAATCGTAATGGATAAAGGAAAAGTTAAAATGCAGGGTACGCCTAGGTCAATATTTTGTCAGGTTGATAAATTGAAAGAACTACGGCTTGATGTACCACAGGTGACAAGACTGGCACATGAGCTTTCGATGCAGGGAATTCCACTTCCCAAAGGTATCATGACGGTAAAAGAGTTTGCAGATGAACTTGAAAAATTGAAGT
>QKDK01000268.1 GCA_003252135.1 Clostridia bacterium | reverse complement strand
CATGGAGATGGTGAGCTGCTTCAGGGATCAGGTCAAAAAGTACCTTGTTCCATTTGCAGAGAAACTTCATGAAACAAGAAGAGAACGCCTGGAACTGCCGCATCTGATGTTTTACGATGAAATCGTTAATTTTAAAAATGGTAATCCAGCACCGATAGGTACTGCAGAAGAGATTCTTGCTACCGGACAGACGATGTACAGCGAACTGTCTGCTGAGACAAAAAAATTCTTTGATTTCATGATGGATGGAGATCTTTTTGATGTCTTTGGCAGAAAGAACAAGCGTGCCGGCGGATATATGACGTTCCTGCCGGACTACAAAGCACCGTTCATTTTTGCCAACTTCAATGGAACCAACGGAGATATCGATGTAATCACACATGAATGCGGACATGCCTTCCAGGGATTTCTCTCTGCAGAAGACAGTATCAGGGAACACGCTGAGATAACCATGGAAACAGCAGAAATTCATTCCATGTCCATGGAGTTCTTTACGGAACCCTGGATGAAGCTGTTCTTTGGAGAAAGAACCAGTGATTATCTTTCTATGCACCTGCAGGAAGCGGTTACATTTATTCCGTACGGCTGCATGGTCGATGAATTCCAGCATGTTGTATATCTGAATCCTGATATGACACCGGCTGAAAGAAAAGCGGCATGGAGAAAGCTGGAGAAGGAATATAAACCGCACCTTGACTATGAAGGGGATGATTACCTGAATGAAGGCGGGTACTGGCAGCGTCAGCAGCACATTTACTCATCACCGTTCTATTATATCGATTATTGCCTTGCTCAGACCTGCGCACTGGAATATAAAGTTTTGATGGATGCGGATTATAAAGCAGCATGGGAAAGCTATCTGAAGCTTTGCAAGCTTTCGGCATCCGGATTCTTTGTGGATATGATCAAGGAAGTCGGTCTGCATAATCCACTGGAAGAAGGCTGTGTTAAGAGCATCGTGGAAAAGATGGAGAGCCGCGCGCTGTAATATATTTAAGAAACATTCATATGAGAGCATACCAATGAGAACATACATGTTTTACAGTCAAAGCTGTATAATTTTATATGATCAACCGACAACAAGTACGCTTTTGCGTACTTGTTGCCAAATACAGAGCAAAACAGGGGGATGAACCAATGAGCATGGCAGATCAGACATTTATAGCAATGTGCAGAGATATACTGGATAACGGAACGAGCACAGAAGGTGAAAAGGTCAGACCGGTGTGGGAAGACAAAACACCGGCATATACGATAAAACGGTTCGGAGTAGTGAACCGGTATGATCTTTCAAAAGAGTTCCCTATCGTGACTCTGCGCAGAACCGCTTTCAAGACCTGCATAGAAGAGCTGCTTTGGATCTGGCAGAAAAAATCCAATAACATTCACGACATAAACAGTCATATATGGGACAGCTGGGCAGATGAGACCGGAAGTATCGGAAAGGCATATGGATATCAACTGGGTGTGAAACATCATTACAGGGAAGGGGACATGGATCAAGTAGACAGGGTTCTGTTCGACCTGAAGAATAATCCATACAGCCGTCGCATCATGACAAATATCTATGTTCATCAGGATCTTTCAGAGATGCATCTGTATCCCTGTGCGTACAGCATGACTTTTAATGTCACCAAGGAGCCGGGACAGGACAAGCTTACACTGAATGCCATACTAAACCAGCGATCCAACGATGTGCTCGCAGCGAATAGTATGAATGTATGTCAGTATGCGGTTCTTGTACATATGCTTGCCCAGGTATCCGATATGCTGCCGGGTGAATTTTTGCATGTCATTGCTGACGCTCATATCTATGACCGTCATATTCCGATGATACAGGAGTTAATAAAAAGAGAAGCATTTCCGGCACCAATATTCAGGATGAATCCCGATGTGAAGGATTTTTATCAGTTCACAATTGATGATTTTTCACTTGAGAACTATCAGTTCGGGCCAAAGATCGACAATATTCCGATTGCGATTTAAGAAAACAGTACAGGTTTATGCAGAAACCACCTTGCAAAATGTGTATTGAACGCCTATAATATACAGCAATATGTTAAATAATCGCTAAGTTAATTTAGCCGATGGAATGTGCTGAGCAGCTACAGAAAGGAAGGATTTTTAAAATGTGGAACATCAGAGTTGAAAAGACAGCAGAACCAAAGCCGTTACCGGCTGCAGATAACCCGTTGACCTTTGGAACAATATTTACAGATCATATGTTCATCGTGAACTATGAGACTGGCAAAGGATGGTTCGATCCTCGCGTGGTCGCATATCAGAAGATAGAGCTTGATCCGTCTGCCATGGTATTTCATTATGGACAGGAAATGTTCGAAGGGTTAAAAGCATACAAATCAGCGGAAGGAAAAACCCTGCTGTTTCGTCCCGACAAGAATATTGCAAGAGCGAACCGGAGCAATGACAGATTATGTATTCCTGAAATTCCGGAGGAGTTGTTTCTGGAAGCTATCAAAGCCGTAGTAAAAACTGATGAAAAGTGGATTCCTACAAAGCCGGGCACCTCTTTATATATACGTCCCTTTGTCATTGCAACAGACCCATTTTTAGGAGTGCGTCCATCCAATACTTATTTGTTCATGATCATATTATCTCCTGTTGGTGCTTATTATCCAGAAGGTCTGAATCCGGTCAGGATATGGATTGAAGATGAATATGTAAGAGCAGTAAAGGGTGGTATCGGAGAAGCAAAGACCGGAGGAAACTATGTGGCATCCATGGCAGCACAGGTCAAAGCCCATGATGAGGGATACTCACAGGTTCTGTGGCTCGATGGTGTGGAGAGAAAATACATTGAAGAAGTTGGAGCAATGAACATCTTTTTCAAAATCGATGGTACGATTGTTACGCCTCAGCTTAATGGCAGTATTCTCCCAGGCGTTACAAGAGATTCTGTAATTCAGCTCTGCAAGTCATGGGGGCTGCCTGTTGAGGAGAGAAAGGTTTCTGTGGACGAGCTTGTTAAAGCGGCAAAGGATGGTACGCTCGAAGAAGTATTTGGAACCGGAACTGCAGCAGTTATTTCACCTGTCGGACACCTGCGTTATGAAACAGAGGTCTTTAAGATCAAAGAAGGCGGGATTGGTGAGATCAGTCAGAAGCTTTACGATACCATCACAGGTATTCAGCTTGGAAAGATCAAAGATGAGCTTGGCTGGGTAGTTGAAGTTAAATAAAAACTGAAGTTTAAATAAAATGCTGAAGTAAATAAATATAATTGTACTATAAATATAAAAAGGCACCTTGATGGGTGCCTTTTTGAATGCCTTTAAATCGTATGGAATGCTTGCTCTGATGCTCATATACTTTTAACAGCAGATACCTTTCATGACTATATATCTGTCAGTTTTGCGGCAGCACAGTGTCATCTGATTCTTCTGCTGTCGGCATGACAGACGGTGTCGCGGAAAGATTATCAAGTACTTCCGATGAGTTGCTGTTAGCAGTGCCGGTGTCCATATCAAATGGAAGAATGTATGGTGTATCATAAGTCTCCGGGAGTGTGGGGTCTTCATCTTTAATCAGGTATACGACCTCCTGCTGGTTCGCGAGCGGTGTATCAGCGGTGGCGATCTGACCTGTTGCAGTATCAATGGTGACCTTCACATGACAATCACATTTTTCGGTCGGAACTGTACCTTTTGCAAAATATTCGGTAGCAATACAATCTCCGCCGATATAGTTGTCACATAAACCAACGACAGCCAGTTTACCGCATTTGGTACAGATCTGTGCTGTAACAATGGAATCAGGCATCTCGAAATCTTTATAGGCAAGATTCTTGGTCTGACAGATCTGAAGCATGATATCATGCCACATATACTGATGATATTTGGTGCTGATCTGATCAAAATTATTATCAAAACCGGTCCAGATGCCTGCTGTATAATATGGAGTGTATCCAACGAACCAAAGGTCATTGCTACCGGATGCAGTACCTGTCTTGCCGGCGATCGGCATGTCATATTCAGTGCTGAAATCGAGTCTCTTACCTGTACCAAGTGTGATGGTATCCTCCATGGCATTTGTCAGCAGCCATGCTGTCGAAGTTTTCATGACCTGAGAGGATTCTGACTTGTTATCAATTAAAACCTTACCGTCGCTGTCCAGTATCATGGTATAAAAAATCGGTTCCTGATATTTGCCGGCATTTGCTATGGTAGCATAAGCAGCTGTCAGTTCGAGGTTCGTTACACCGTCAGTAAGTCCGCCGAGCGCAAGTGGAAGTCCAATGTCCGAATACGTCTCTGTACCGACTGTTTTTGAAGCAACAAGAGTGGAAAAACCAAGTTTTTCCAAATAATCAAAGCCTATCTGCGGGGTGACCTCTGCCAGTGTTTTAACCGCAATGATGTTCATCGAGTTATAAATGGCAGTTCGTATGGACTGAAGCCCGCGGAAACCGGTCGTATACCAGTTGATGACCTCTTTTTCTGTATCGGGGTAATAATATTCGGAATCATCGAATACAGTCGCAAGTGTCATACCGGCTGTATCGAGTGCAGGAAGGAAGGAAGCCAGTACTTTAAATGTGGAACCGACCTGTCGCACGGTGTTAGTAGCCCTGTTCAGGGAGAGACTTTCGGTCTTCTTGCCGCGTCCGCCATACAATGCAACAACCTTGCCTGTACTCTGGTCTATGATGACCATAGAACTCTGCGGCTGCAGCTTCACTATCCGCTTCTCGACCACAGTATCACCTTCTGCGGTCATTGCCTCCTTGAACTCATCACATTTTGCATTAATATCATCTGCATTGAGTGTGAGTGCAGAAATACCGACCCAGTTAGACGCACTGTCATCTCCGTCTTCATGGTAATAATAATGATTGGTATCCTTATAGTCGGCAAAATAATTCATAAGGTCATACTGCTGATAATGTGTAGTAGTGCCATCGGCTCTTGTTACAGATAACGCATAGGTAAGCTCGTAATATGAACCCTCTCCAAGAGGAGGAAAATATGTCTCATCTGTATAGACTGTATCAACAATGTCCTGAATTTCCCTGTCCTGTGTCGTGTAGATCTTCAGACCGCCTTTATACAGCAGGTCGGAGGCTTCCTTTTCGGTGTAGCCTAACTTCTCCTGAAGGTCGGACAGAACCTGCTCGATCAGCTCGTCAGTAAAATAGGAATAGGGAATGGACTCGTTCGTAGACTGGTCATGATCCTGAATGCGTGCATAGACATCATCAGCCAGAGCTTCATCATACTCTTCCTGAGTACAGAAGTTGTTCTCAAGCATTTTGTCAAGAGTTTCCAAACGCTTTTCGGCATTTTGTTCAGGATAAAGGATAGGATTTCTGTAGGTCGGAGAATACGCGATCGGTGCCAGTACTGCAGCCTCCGATAAAGTCAGCTCATCGACATTTTTATCAAAATAATTCTGTGCCGCTGTCTGGACACCATAAGAACCGTTTCCAAGATTTATATTGTTCAGGTAATATTCAAGAATCGTATCCTTGTCCAGTTCATTCTCTACCTGAATGGCAAGGTACTGCTCCTGAAACTTTCGAACGATCTTATCGAGCGGATCAGTCTCATTACCGCCGCCAAAGACCTGATTCTTTATGAGCTGCTGGGTAATGGTGCTTCCGCCGTATTCAAGGCTTCTTGTTTTTACGACAGATACCACGGCACGGAAGATACCTTTGATATCGATTCCGTTATGTTCGTAGAATCTGGAGTCTTCCTTTGCGATAAATGCGTACTTCACACAGTCCGGTATCTTATCGATCGTTACATAGGAACGATTGGCTTCTGCACCGAATAAAGTATCTGATATACTCCCGTCACTGTAATACAGGGTTGTCTTATAGGAGGTAGTGATCAGATTCAGGTTCTCAGTGCTCGGAACAGTATCAATCAGGGCGCGCACGGCGCCGAACCCGGCAAATGCACCAATGATGATCAGTCCGACAAAGAATAGAATGGTAAGCCGGATAAATGAAATTTTTAATTTAGATGTAACACGTCTGGATGTTGATTTTATCTGACGTTGTTTTTTAATGATTCCTTGTTTGCTGTAATTCATGATGACCTCACGATACTTGTATATTTCCCACCGGATTTTATTATAACAAAAGAGGTTGGGGATATCAAATTAAATGATTGTTACAATAGTATTACACAGTTTCGCCAATCGGTGTCTCGATGGGAAAACAAAGCAGTTCCTTTCCAAGGTATGCTGCATAACACAGCTCTAGTGCTTCGACGGCTGCTGTGCTGCTGGTCGCTTCCTTCAGCTGAAATAAAAACTCACTTTCTTCATCAGGGTAAAGCAACAGGGTGGATATTACAGAATCAGTGTAATCACTTTTCAGTATCGGCTGCTTATATTGTCCGGCAAGATACTGAAGCTTTCCGATATTTGTGTAATCCACCTGGATCTTATACAGCCGTGCCAGCTTTTTTTCCAGTATGACACAAGCTGCCAGTCCTGCTTTAACGGCATCACTGTATGCACGGACCAGGCCGCCGGTTCCAAGCAGCGTGCCGCCAAAATATCTTGTGACCACAACAGCGGCATTATGGATACCTTCTTTGATCAGTACGTCAAGCATGGGACGTCCTGCAGTATGAGACGGTTCTCCGTCATCACTGCAATGGCTGATCAGATTCTCAACACCAATGCAATAAGCAGAACAATTATGAGAAGCATCATAGTATTTTTTTTTCAGTTCGTCGATGAAGGCCTGTGCTTCTGCTTCACTTTCGACAGGACGTATGGTCGCAATAAATCTTGACTTTTTTTCTGTGATCTCAGCGCAGCCTCCCTCATAGACTGCCTGATAAATATTTTTCATGGATTTCTTCACGCTCCGTTCATTTCTGCACATAATATCTGAAAAAAGATGGTGCAGAGTGCATCAGGACATGGAATATATCATTGTCCGGCTGCTTGTTTTCTTGACAAATATAAGCAGATACCATACTATTATACCAGTAAATATGAGGTTAAGCAATTACGAATCGCCCTGATACAGGAAGAGGACAGGTGAGCAAAGGTACAATGCATGGAAATACAAAGAAAAGAATCTGGCAGATGATAGCTTATGTACTGCTGGTCGGGGTAATGCTGCTGATTTTTGTGAATTCAGCAAAAACAGCACCGGAATCGTCAAAAGGAAGCTCCAGGGTAACTATCTTTATTCTGAAACTATTTGCCGGACAAGAAAAAACAGCGCAGATGAAAGAAGCAGCCATTGAGACAACAGAGACCATAATCAGAAAAGCTGCGCATGTAACGGAATATATGCTGCTGGCTCTCGCTGCCGCATTCTGGCAGCTGCAGGTCAGGCAAAAGCATTTTAATAAAGAAATGCTGCATAGATATTTTGCATGGAATATTGTTTTTGGCACCGTTTATGCGGCAACAGATGAGTTCCATCAGCTGTTTGTAGCAGGGAGGAGCGGACAGGTGACAGATGTTCTGATCGATGCCTGCGGCGTCGGGATCGGTACATTGCTGTTTTATGCAGTGCTAAGAAAAATACAGGCAAGAAAGAACCGTGTTTAGCTGGAATGGGAGATATCATGGATCTGTTTGAGTATATGAACAACAAAAATAAAGAGAAGGAATCACCGCTTGCTTCCAGATTACGGCCCAGAAAGCTGGAAGAAGTCGTGGGACAGGGGCACATTCTTGGAGAAGGAAAGCTCTTGTACCGTGCCATAAAAGCAGATAAGATCAGCTCGCTTATTTTTTTCGGACCTCCGGGAACCGGAAAAACAACACTGGCCAAGGTAATTGCGAATACCACAAGTGCAGAGTTTGAGCAGATCAATGCGACTTCAGCAGGGAAAAAAGATATGGAAGAGGTCGTTGCAAAAGCCAAAGAACGCATTGGCATGTATAACAGAAGAACAATTCTGTTCATCGACGAAATTCATCGCTTTAATAAAGGCCAGCAGGATTATCTGCTTCCCTTTGTTGAGGATGGTACTATAATACTGATAGGAGCGACCACAGAGAATCCCTATTTTGAAGTAAACGGAGCGTTGATTTCAAGATCCATGCTGTTTGAACTTAAACCGCTTGATAAGGAAGATATTCAAAAGCTCATAAACAGAGCATTGACAGATCAGGAGCGCGGGCTGGGAGCATATAATGCGGTGATTGATCAGGATGCATTGGAGTTTTTAAGTGATATGGCAAACGGAGACGCCAGAGCGGCACTGAATGCGATTGAGCTCGGAGTTCTGACGACGGAAAGAGGAGCGGACGGGCGCATACATATAACACCGGAGGTTGCTTCCGAGTGCATACAAAAGCGCTTGCTGCGCTATGATAAAAGCGGAGATAATCATTATGACACCATTTCGGCATTTATCAAAAGTATGCGGGGATCAGATCCTGATGCTGCCATTTATTATCTGGCAAGAATGCTGGTCGCAGGAGAAGAACCAAGCTTTATAGCACGCCGTATCATGATATGTGCCTCAGAAGATGTTTCAAATGCAGATCCCAATGCAATTGTTGTGGCAACAGCAGCTTCACTGGCTGTAGAGCGTATCGGTATGCCGGAGGCTCAGATCATTCTGGCTCAGGCAGCAGCTTATGTGGCAGCAGCTCCCAAAAGCAATTCAGCTGTCAATGCCATTTTTGCTGCAAAAAGTGTAGTAGAAGAGCAAAAGACTGCCGCCATTCCTTCCTATCTGATGGATGCCCATTATAAAGGAGCACAGAAGCTTGGACATGGGATTGGATATCAATATGCACATGCTTTCAAAAATCATTATGTAAAACAACAGTATCTGCCGGATGAAATCAAGGATATGACCTTTTATCATATGGATGGTCAGGGATATGAAGCAGTACTGGAAGAAAATCTGAAAAGAATAAAAAAGGAGACGGAACATGAAGAATAAAGGAAAAAGAATAGCTGCCTGGATCGGTATCGGTCTGTTGTTAAGCTTGTATTTGTCATCTTTTCTTGCAGCTATATTTTTACCGGAATACAAGGATGGGCTTTTTATGGCGAGTCTGTACAGCACGATCATCATTCCGATCTGGCTGTATGCCTTTATTTGGTTCTACAAAAGGACTCACAATGATGAAACAGTATCACTGAGAAAATACAGAAAACTGAAAAAAGAGTTAAAACAAAAACTGGCAGAGGAACATCTTGATGAAAAGACTGGTGCGGATGAATGACCTGTGCGGATGAAAAGACCTGTGCGGGTGAATGACCTGACCTTTATAAACCAGATACTGTGGAAAAACAGGTACTGATATAGAACCAGGTTCTGACGAAAATACAGGTACGGACACTCATAAGATGAGTACCGCATAAAAAAAGATTCTCCGTCAGGAAAATCTTTTTTGTTATATAGGTTATAAAACAATTTATGAACCTTGTCTGAAATGCGGTCAGGCAGTGCAGTATTAACTGCGATCCTGTTTATAAATCAAATAATGAACATAATTCTTCAGTTCGTCAGTTGCACTGGAATTCAGTTGCTGATACAGGTTGAAGAATTCAACGATGTCTTTGTCGAGTACTTCACCACCAACTGGCAGATAAGCATCAGAAACACCGAGCAGATAATCACAGGATACATCAAAATATTTGGAGAGTGCAATCAGCTTATCAAAGGATGGCTCATTACGTTTGGATTCATAGTTTGATATGGCGGTTGGTTTTAACCCGAGAATATCAGCAAGCTCACTCTGCGTTAGCTTATGCCGTTGACGGAGTTGTTTTAAGCGCAAATTAAAGTTCATTTTTATTATTCCTCCTTGGTGATTGAGTTTGAATAATGTTATCAATACAAGAGTGACATTGCGAACATCCTATTATTTATACATTATATACAGAATATGAAAATCTGTCAACGAAAAACGTAAAGAAAGTAAGAAAAGAGCTTAAAAAATT
>QKDK01000165.1 GCA_003252135.1 Clostridia bacterium | reverse complement strand
CTGATAGAACGTCCGTGTCCGGATCTCCAGAACAATCATGCGAACACTGCATTCCACCTAGGCTAATACTGAAATAGATAGGGGACATCGCAGAATCCAATAAATCGGAGGTGTATGAATTGGCAAATATTAAATCTGCTAAGAAGCGTATTCTCGTTATCGAGACCAAAACTCTTCAGAATAAGATGATCAAGTCTAAGGTTAAGACTTTAATAAAGAAGGTGGAAGCTGCCGTGGCTGCCGGTGACAAAGCCCTCGCTACAGAATGTCTGAAAGAATCTGTTATTTCTCTTGATAAAGCTGCTTCTAAGGGTATCTACCACAAGAAGAATGCTGCAAGAAAGGTTTCTCAGTTAACAAAAGCTGTGAACTCTCTCGCATAATCAGGCTAGACAATCCGTACATAAAACTCCGTCATTTCTGATGGAGTTTTTTTATTTCACCGCAACAGGCTTTTCAGCTCTTTTCAATCCATGACATTTGATATATGATAATACCATGATGTGGGTGTCAAGTCTTATTTCAACAGGCAAGTGTCAATATGCACAAAGCCAAATGACTCATTGCTTCGATTTCAATATATAAGATGTTCTAATTCTCATATATTCATCTGCAAATACTCGACGCATTACTGAACTGCATATATTCATCTTTTTATTTATTTCCTTCACAAACAGTCTATTTTGAAAGGAGCTATTATGAAATACAAGACCAGAAACGGAGCAATGAAGCAAAAAAAGGATACCATGGATAAAATCATTCCTGTTTTATATGGCACCAAATACGGCAGGAAACTTGTTAAACTGCTTATACATCCAACCGTCAGTAAAGCTGCCGGTACATTTTTAAGTACACGTCTTTCTACTCTGCTCATAGATCCATTTATTAAAAAGAACCACATCCGCATGAATGAATATCAGTACTGCTTTTATCGTTCCTATAATGATTTTTTTACCAGAAAGATCAAAGCAGCAAAGCGCCCTGTATGTATGGATCCGGCTGTACTTATTAGTCCCTGTGACGGTCTTGTTACAGTTCTTCCTCTTGAAGACAAACAGATCTTTCACATAAAGAATTCCGAATATTCACTGGCCAGCCTGCTTCAGTCAGAAGCACTTGCAAAAGAATACTCCGGTGGAATCTGCTTTCTTCTGCGTTTATGTGTTGATCATTATCATCGTTACTGTTATGTAGATAATGGTCTGAAAGGTATTAATCATGATATCGAAGGTTTCTTTCACACAGTCCACCCTGCTGCGGTCGAAAAAGTTCCTGTGTATCAGGAGAACAGCCGCTCCTATTCACTTCTTATGAGCGAACACTTCGGAAACCTCATTCAGATGGAAGTCGGAGCCATGATGGTAGGAAAGATCTGCAATCTTCACGAAAAAGCACGTGTTGCAAGGGGGCAGGAAAAAGGATACTTTGAATTCGGAGGCTCGACTATACTTCTAATTTTTAAGAAGGATACCGTGATCCCTGATTCTGATCTTCTTAAAAATTCCAATGATCACTTTGAAACCAGGATACATCTTGGCGAACCGATCGGGAGGAGCACACATTGAAGACCATCCGGGAACACATCAAGGCAGGTACATATAAACCGTTCTATCTGATCTATGGTACTGAGGATTATCTGCGCAAGCTCTACCTTGGCAAGCTGAAAGAAGGTATCCTGCAGGGAAGTGACGATATGAACTACTCCTATTTCGAGGGTAAGAACATTAATCTTTTAGAGATCAGGGAAATCGGAAATACCATGCCCTTTTTTAATGACCGCAGGCTTATTGTCATTGAGAACAGCGGTCTGTTCAAATCCGCAAATGACCTTGCGGATGCACTTTCTGATTTTCCAGAGTCGACACATATTGTTTTTTCCGAATCAGAGATAGACAAACGAAACCGACTCTATAAAACAGTCAGTGATCTGGGCGTTGTCAGCGAAATGAATGAGCTTGATGAAGCCAGTCTGCGTACCTTTATCGGTTCTCAGCTAAAAAAAGATAATAAAAGAATAACAGAACAGGATGCCTCCTATCTGTTAGAGCTTGTCGGTTCCGATATGAATAATCTGCAGAATGAAATAGAAAAGCTAGTCTGCTATGCTTATGATCGTGAGATCATCTCTAAAAAGGATATTGATACACTCTGTATCGAGCATATTATGGGAAAGATATTTCAACTGACAGAAGCTATCGGCAGAAAAAACCAAGTTGAAGCATTTACTCACTATAAAACCATGCTGCTCATGAAAGAACGCCCATTGGGTATTCTATACCACATAGTCAGACATTTTAATATCATGCTTCAAGTAAAAGAACTGCAGGGAAAGGGACTTAGCGGCCAGTCAATAGCCGGCAGACTGAATCTGAAGTCATTTGTTGTCAGCAAATATGCAGACCAGGCAAGAAACTTTTCTATGGCTACCATACATGAAGCCATAGATTATGGCACAGAAGTCGAGGCACAGGTTAAAAGCGGTCTTTTACAGGAAAAAATAGCAGTAGAATTTCTTATTGTCAAATTAACAGCCATGTAGTATAATTGTTGACGCACGGTTTCTACCGTGCGAAATCTAAGGAGATGTATCGAAGCGGTCATAACGGCCCTGACTCGAAATCAGGTAGCCCGCAAGGGCTCGTGGGTTCGAATCCCACCGTCTCCGTCACAATATGAAAAAAGGAAAAGCCGGATCAAGTGATCCGGCTTTTCTTTTTCTGTTATTATCAGATGACCTGAACTTTTATCATATTGGTGGTACCTGATACTCCAATAGGTACACCGGATGTTATAACTGTAATATCACCGCGTTTAACAAACCCTTTCATCTCAGCAACACCGACTGCATGTTCAAACAACCCGAAAGTCTCCTGCTTCTGATTGATGAGCACCGGACGAACCCCCCAGGAAAGGTTGATCTGTCTGCTGACACGCTCGTCTGTCGTACAGCCTATAATATCACAAGCAGGTCTGTATCTGGAGAGCATTCTGGCAGTATTGCCGGACATGGTTACTGCAATGATAGCTGCCGCATTTAAATCATGTGCTGTTGTACAGGTCGCATGACAGATAGCATCTGTGATGTTAGGATTAGCTTTTCTTGGATGACTGAAAAATCGCTTTTCGTAGTCAATGTCCTTTTCTGTTTTTGTTGCGATCTTCACCATCATTTTTACTGATTCAATCGGGTACAGACCAGCTGCGGTCTCACCGGAAAGCATAATACAGCTCGTTCCGTCATAGATCGCGTTGGCAACATCGGTCGTTTCAGCCCTTGTCGGTCTTGGGTTCTTCATCATGGAATCAAGCATCTGTGTTGCAGTGATAACCTGTTTCCCTGCTTCATAGGATTTTTTTATGATCATCTTCTGTATGGCAGGTACATCCTCACAGTCAATCTCAACACCCATGTCACCGCGGGCAATCATAATACTGTCTGCAACCTCTATAATAGAATCAATATTGTCAACACCATGCTGATTTTCAATTTTAGCAATGATATTAACACCTTTTCCGCCATTTTTGTCGAGCAGTTTTCTGATTTCAAGAATTTCTTCTGCACGGCTCACAAAGGAAGCTGCAATAAAATCTACTTCCTGTTCAATACCAAAAAGAATATCTGCTTTATCTCTCTCACTGATATACGGCATCGAAAGCGGAACGCCCGGTACATTGATTCCCTTATTATTGGATACGACTCCGTCATTCTTGACCTGACAGACAATAACGGTCCCTTCGATGGCAATGACGATCATTTCGATCAGACCATCATCTATAAGAATGCGGTCACCTTTTTTAACATCCTTATACAGATCCTTATATGTAATCGGAACACTTTTATCATCACCTGGAACTTCATCGATTCTCAGACGAAACTCCTGATCTGTAACAAGCTGTATTTTCCCGTCTTTAAATGTTGTGACCCTAATCTCTGGTCCTTTTGTATCCAGGAGGATAGCGATCGGGCGTCCGAGCGCTGCACGGATTTCCTTTACTTTATCCATTCTTACCTTGTGTTCTTCATGTGTTCCATGCGAAAAGTTTAGTCTGGCAACATCCATACCTTCCTTTACCAGTTGCTCTAAAACACCTTCTTTATCTGTTGCCGGACCTACTGTACAGATAATCTTTGTCTTTCTCATTTCTGCTCCTCCTGATTTAATTGTTGGAATTGCTTGCCAAATTTACTCAATATATAAAAACACCTTTATAAACATCCCTTTTATTCCTCTTACATTATACATAGTAATTGTGTAATTTGCCATATGAATTTGATGAAAGAGCTTTATACCTTATGTTTTTTCATATTATGTCAGTTTTTGTGTATAAATTTATGTTTATATTACTATTTTACACTATAACATCGTGTTTTTATTAACAATCACTATTCAAACTTACTTTTTTTGCAATAAAAAAAGCCATGTTTTAAAACACATTGTAACATGACTTTTTTACTGTTTATTCAATCTTCTGTTCGTTCCGCCATACAGTAATAGGATGGATCTTCCTGACCTTATGTATAACTTTCGATTCTATCAATATACGATCCGGCACATTCCTCTTTTAAAAACCTTTGTACTATCGATGCATCATCGCCAAAATGCATCGGATATGCTTTTTTCACCCTTGCATGCCTCATGAAAGCATCCAGACCTTTTGCATAGTACTGTCCCTGTCTTGGATCAAGAACCAGAAAAGCAAGATCGATCTCCCTGTCCTTTAGAGCGGCGATCGCATCAAAAAAGCGTTTTGTCATGATATCATTACCTTCTTTGGTTTCTCCTTCCCAAATCCACCAGTGCAGATCTCCGGCGTGATATATCGTTCCTTCATTGCAGGTTATTAATAAAGCTATCCCCGCATCTGTTGAAGGAAAGGTTTCAATTGCAAGTTCATCAATTGTATAAGTCAGTCCTGCACCAAGATAAGTTATCTTATTCCATGCGTTTTGAGGTACATTCATCCTTTCCATGTAACTTTGGTTCATTTTTGTATCTTTTGAAAGGATGAATTTTATATTGTCTCTGTCAAGAGCCAGTAAAAAGATTTCTTTGTTAAAGTGATCTGGATGCTTATGACTGACAAACACATAAAGCGGCTTGCTCCTGTCCATGTCAGGCAGTTCACCCTTATAATAATCAAATAAAAATGTTTCATCGGCAGTCTCGACATAAAATCCGCTATGATATATTGGTACTACTTTCATTGAATTTCTCCAATCCGGTCATTATAGTAAGATACCCGGTAAAAATTCACCGGGTATCTGTCAAACTCTGATATCAATTGTACTTCCAAGGTGTGGTGACACAGAATGCTCCATTGTCGGAGCTTCGTTTATCATCTTAATAACACCCTGTCCTGCGCTCTCGAAAGAATCAAGTACTTTTCCCATGACTGACGCAGATACTTTATTCATGAGATCTGCTTGTGCCATTGTCATAGAAATCTGCTGTACATCCATGGTAACACCTCCCTGTTTTTTCATTATAGCATGGTAAGATATCGTTCATATCCTTCTGCTTCCATCTGATCCTGCGGTATGAAGCGCAACGCAGCACTGTTGATGCAATAGCGAAGACCGCCAGTATCATCAGGTCCGTCATCAAATACATGTCCTAAATGAGAATCCCCTCTTCTGCTTCTGACTTCAGTTCTTCTCATTCCATGCCCTGTATCGATCACTTCAGTAATCTCATTAATGTCAATCGGTTTTGTAAAGCTTGGCCACCCACAGCCTGCATCAAACTTATCTCTGGATAAAAAAAGTGGTTGTCCAGTAATTATATCGACATAAATGCCTTTTTCAAACAGGTCAAAATATTCATTTTTAAATGGTGGCTCCGTTGCATTGTTCTGTGTGACCTCAAACTGCATCGGAGATAATCTTAACTTTTCTGCTTCACTAACACTCATAAATCTCGCCTCCATTTTTATGTTCTGTCCTTGTGTTCTGTATTTGTAACCAACCCTGATCAAGCAATCACTGCTTCTACCTTGAATGCTTTTACCTGCGTTGATGCCATTGCCTCCTTTACGTTAACTTCGTACAATGAAATTTTGTTTCATATATTATAATATCACAGTTTTTTTAATATATCAATGCGCAATTTAAATTATATAGCTTAATTGTCTATCTATTTGTTAACATTATGTTAATTTTAAGTATTTTACACAATATTACTTTCGTTTCACTTTTTACATTATGAAAAAATCTAATGTTTTTAGTGTAAATAAGAACTTTCTGTGTTTTTTCTAAAAAAATAATTGCTTCTCCTTTCCATGTAGTGTAGAATTATTCTCATATGAAAAGTTTATTATGGTTAATACATCGGAAAGGTAACAGGCAAAATGCGTAAAAAATCACATCTTTCTTTGTCACACTATTTACTTCATACTATGAGCTCTAAATCATCAGACTTAAAAAAGAACAAGCACTCCTTTTATCTTGGCAGTATCCTGCCGGATATATCACCTTCCTTTCTTTACCGCAGGCATAACCTGGAAAGCTCTTATTCTCTTCTAAAGTCCGAGATACAAAAACTGACTGATACTTATGAAAAATACCAGAAAACAGACGCTCAGTTCTGGCGCAGACTAGGTATTATAACACACTACCTGGCTGATTTCTTTACCTACCCGCACACCTGTGCATTCCACGGAAGCTTTCGTGAGCACTGCACGTACGAGAACCAGTTAAAGTTCGCCTTACGCACTTATCTGAAAGATAATCTGAGCAAGCATCCGGCAATTGTTGCAATCGCAGTAAGCTCAGTGAATGATATTTTTCAGATGATTGAGGATTTCCATAGAGAATACCTGACTCTCAAATCAAAGATCGAAGCAGACTGTGAATATATAGCTGCGATGTGCCGTAAGGTAATCGGTGCCATCTTATATCTATTGCATAAAAAAGAAACAGAACCTGTATTCAGTACTTGAATACAGGTTCTGTTTCTTTTATTCTCCCGTTGTGATCACAGAAACAAGATAAAAGTCATTGCTTCCCTGTTCTGTAATTCTGATTTCTACCGTATGTGTTCCACTGCCAACAGCTTTCTGTCCCAAATCATCCAGATACAGCCAGTTGCCCCATCCATCCGGATAGTTTCCATCCAGTTCGATCGCATTTTCCTCATCCTGATCAATAATTGCAACTGCTTTGGGAGCATTCATCTGATTGGTTTTTCTGTATTGCAGATAGATCTTCGACCCTGTTACCTCAAAGGTAATACTGTCACCAACGTTCTTCGCAGTATATCCATTTTTAAATATATCTGTGATGCCATTCTGAACAGCTGTATCCTCAGTAAAGCCCTGAAGCAGCGGTGTACTGTTCGTGCTGTTATGCCGCAGGGCAGAAGTAAAGGTAAGATTACTGCTTCCCTGTGGTATTTCGTAAGTATCGTCAGAACCTATATCACCATTCATGACTCTTTCTATAAAGGCAGTGACCAGATCAGCCGCAATAGAATGCCCAAGGTCATTCGGATGCAAAGTATCTCCTGATAATTCCTGCGATGTCATCTCCCCGGCCAGAATATCCTGATATACACTGTCTTTCATGCTCACGATGGGCAGCTCATAGTTTTCTGCTATTTCGTTATGCATCGCCTGTACATTCCATCCATTGCTGTACTGCACCATATTCAATATCATAACAGCAATATCCTGCTGTTCAGATAAGATCATACGCAGCAGACTTTCATAACTGTCTCTGTACAAAGCATCCGTTCCATCATTTACGCTGAATTCCACTACAACAAAATCAGGTTTGCCAGATAACAGGTCATCATATAATCTGGCACATGCAAATTGCGAAGTCGTTGCTCCAATCCCTGCATTTATATATGTGAACTCGGTATCAGGGAAGGTTTCCTCCCACCAGTCGAACACTTTCTTTGCATAGCAGTTATTGCTGTTTGAAGCTCCGGTGCCCATGGTAATCGATCCGCCAATAAATCCAATTGTCACCGGTTCTCCAGCCGCAGCTTTTGCCAGAACCTTCTGTAGTCTGCTGGTATTTCCAACAGAAACGACTGCACGCTCCGTAAGGGGAAGAGAATCTGCCTCTTCCTGCGGCGCAGCACTGTTGATGCTTCCTGTGGTTCCAAATCCCAATATGTGAAATATCTTATCTGTTGAATCATCTGTCATCTTTAATTCTATTTCATGTTCTCCTTCGGAGATATCATTAAGAAGCACAGCAACTTCAGGATTGTCCCACCCGTCAGGGCTGTTGGCATAAACGGTTTTCTCAAGCTTACCGTCAATATATACTTCCATAGTACCCATATTGGAGCCATTGTTTTCTTTATATAGCAGAAACAGGTTCCTGCCTGTCATCGTAAACTTCATAGAGCCGCTTGTTTTATTCCATATCCATCCGTTTGGAAAATGCGATATATTTGAATTACCTGCAACAAAGCCGCCGATTTCTTCCGGCGTAAGATTTTCCGAATTATAAAATGTCAGACCCATATATGCAGCACCATATGATTTTGCGTCTGTATAATCTTTTGCTGTATCTGTAGAATCTGCTGCAAGGATCGTTGAAAAATAATATGAAAAATAATTTGATATCATTGTATGTCCGTCTCCGGATGGATGTGCCTCGTCCAGCGCATAATCTGCAAAAGTAAGAGTTCCGGCATCAATCTGCGGAAACAGTGCTGACTTGACATTGATAACAGGAAGCTCATAATCTTCTGCGATCCTGGTCATCTGCTCTTCACAGCTGTAACCTTCTTTGGTAACAGTCAGCAATATGACAACTGCAGGTTTTGAATCAAGCATCAGGCATTCTTTTACAAGACTCTCGTACATCATCTTATCTATGGAATCCTGAGCATCATTCACGGCAAATTCAATAACTACCATATCCGGCTCATATGCAGCCACATCCTGCTCGAATCGAAGCATTCCAATTGTTGATGAGGTGCCGCTGAGTCCCGAATTGACTGTTTTGATCGATTCGTTCTGGAACATGTCCCGAAGTGAGGCAGTCACTTTCGCCGGATAGTTTTGTTTTGAGTTTACCAGATATCCTTCTGTAATCGATCCCCCCAGATACACAATCGTTGTTTCTTCTCCCTCTGCCATCTTAGCAAGACAGGCTCTCATCCTCTGATTGTTCCCGGTATTGGTCAAAGATAACGTTATATCCTCTCCGGCACTCTCTGCACTTTCAGCCGCTGCCTGTTGAAATGCATCCAGTATCTGGTCAATGTGTTCATTATCCTGTATTGCGCTTTCATCTGCTGTATCTGTTAAATCCGCTGTATCATCTGTTTTGTCATCCGTACCTTCCCCTGTTACCTTACTATTCTGCTGCGTGCCGCCATTTTCTTTTTGTTCTGCTGTACCTAATGAACATCCTGTAAGCAGGATTGTAATACATAAAATAACACACATCATACATCTGATATACTTTTTTCTTTTCCCCATTTTGCCCCCGATTCTTATTACTTTACATTAACATTATTAATTCTTACCTGATCCATGTTTTACCAGTATACTTCCCAGTCAGCAGTCAGTCTTGTCAGTGCCTCTGCATAAAAGTAATCTCCCCACAGATTACATTCATCCACACCATAATGGTTACATGTGTTGAATGGTGATTTGTTAGAATAAGTACTGTGCAGAACCAGTCCGTTTGATTTGCTGTGTTCCCTGACTGCATAGGAATCGACCAGCGACTTCATGATCTTTTTCGCAATCGCTCTATATTCTGCAGCTTTATCGTCTTCCATATAGGCAGCCATTTCAAGCATACCGCAGGCAGCAATGGAGGCACTCGAGGAATCTCTTGGTTCCATGGAGCCATCGTTGAACTCAAGATCCCAGTATGGCACCAGATCCTCCGGAAGATGCTCAAGAAAGTATCCCGCTACTCTTTCAAACAATGTAATGTATTCCGTTTCTCT
>QKDK01000090.1 GCA_003252135.1 Clostridia bacterium | reverse complement strand
GTTCGATGTAAATTAATTGTTAACCAAATCTTCCTGTATTCATTAGAAAACCTTAAAATTCATCTATTGCGAAATACTGTTATTTTGTGTATTATGAATACTATCACATACTTTGGAGGATATCATGCACGAAATCTGGACTGAGATCTTGTCGAACAGAACCCTTATCGCTGCATTTTTAGGCTGGTTCATCGCTCAGATAATCAAAACACTTCTATATCTGATCATAAATAAAGAATTTAGACCGGAACGTCTTGTCGGAGCCGGAGGTATGCCAAGCTCCCATGCTGCAACAGTATGCGCTCTGACTACCGGCAGTATCTTCCAATATGGACTAACTTCGTTTCAATTCACGATCTCACTCGTGCTGACTGCTATTGTCATCCATGATGCCAGAGGTGTGCGACTGGAGACTGGGAAGCAGGCAACGATCCTGAATAAACTGACAGAACATTTTGCCAGTGATACCAGAATGTCTATGCCCAAACTAAAAGAACTGGTCGGACACACCCCATTTCAGGTAATTGTCGGATCAGTTCTTGGAATATTGATTGCGCTTATTGTTTTCTTATAATATCGTCAACTGACAGCACTTCACCAAAATCAACATAAATTGTCTGTTTTGCATGTGGACAGCTGTCAATCTTCTCCATCTCTTCATTATACATTGCTTTGACTTCAACTGTTCTGATTGGGCCGAATGGATGCATGATCTCCACCGTGTCGCCGGTAAAAAATTTATTCTTCTGTTCCATCTGACACAGTCCGTCTTTTGTTACCGCCTTTACCTGTCCCAGGTATACAGCTTCTTTTTCGTATACATTATCTTCATATAGCTGGCCTTCTTCAGTCGGTTTGCCAAAATAAAAACCGGTCGAGAACTGCCTGTGCGTACAAGTCGATATTTCCTTCTGATAATATGCCTTTTTGCTCTCATACAGCTTAGGTGAAGTAAAATAATCATCTATGGCTTCACGATAGACTCTTGTTACTACCGCAACATACAATGCTGTTTTCATGCGGCCCTCCACTTTAAAGCTGTCGATCCCCGCATGTATCATTTCAGGCAGAAAAGTTATCATACAAAGATCTTTGGAATTAAAAATATAGGTGCCGTTTTCGTTTTCTTCCACCGGCATATATTCACCGGGGCGCTTTTCTTCGACAACATAGTATTTCCATCGGCATGGATGCGTACAGGCACCGAGATTGGCATCGCGTCCGGTCATATAATTACTCAGGAGACAGCGTCCTGAATGTGAAATACACATCGCACCATGTACAAAGCTTTCAATTTCAAGTTCCGCCGGAATATTGTCCCGCAGTTCTCTGATCTCTTCCAGTGACAGCTCTCTTGCTGACACTACTCTCTTTGCTCCCAGACTCCCCCAGAATCTATAGGTCATGTAATTAACATTGTTTGCCTGTGTGCTGATATGAATTTCCATATCCGGCAGAACTTCCCGTGCAATGGTAAAAACACCAGGATCTGATATGATCAGGGCATCCGGCTTAATTACTGCAAGCTCTGCAAAATACTTTCTTATTCCTTTCAGATCCTTGTTGTGTGCAGTTATATTCGCTGTAATATAAACCTTTTTCCCATGCTGATGTGCAAAGTCTATTCCTTCCTTCATATCCTTCATGGAAAAGTTTTTTGCTTTGGCACGGAGTCCGTACATCTCCCCGCCGATATATATGGCATCTGCGCCAAAAGAAACCGCTGTTTTCAATACCTCCAGACTGCTTGCCGGTATCAGAAGTTCCGGTTTCTTCCAATTGCTTTCGTTCATTTCTACCTCATTCCTATCTGGTCATTAAGCTTCACGGACAGTGTCATACCATCACCTACCGGTAATACTACGGTTTCTAGAAAATCATCGTGGGTCAGGGCATACAGGTATTCCCGCATCCTCATATGAATGGTGCGGTCACGCCTTTCAATGCTGAATTTTGACTTCGCCAGACTTCCATCCTGCAGAACATTATCTGTGACCAGCATTCCATCTTTGGGAAGCAGTCTCTTCAGCTCAGGTAAAAAGCTCATATACTGTCCTTTGGCTGCATCTAGAAAAATAAAATCATAGGTTCCTTCAAGTTCTTCCAGAATGGTCTGTGCCTCTCCGTTCAAAAATGTTATGTCGGCAGCTCTTCTTGCTTTTCCCAGATTCAAAGCTGCCTGTTCTATTCTCATTGGAACCTTTTCTATTGTTGTGATCCTGCAGTCTTTCGGCATGTACTCACTCATAAGAATACTGGAAAAGCCTTCTGCCGTACCAACCTCAAGAATACGTTCAGGTCTTCTGGTCAGCAAAAGAAAACGAAGAAGTGTCTGTGCTTCTTTTCGAATAATCGGAACTTTTCTTTCCAGAAGCCTTTTCTCCAGCTCGTACAGCTCAGCTGGCAGGTCCTGTTCCAATGAATTGATATATTCTCTGATGTGTTCGTCAATGATCATTGTTATCCGCCTTACAATTTATGGGCTTGCTTCATCAACCGATTTGCCTTCTTCAATAGAATTGCTGTCATCGGTGATGGTGTCAAGTATAACATCATAATCCATGGAAGTATTCAATTCATATGTGCCAGGCATAATCTCTGATCTGGTCAGCTTTGTTTTGATGAAAAATGAATACTTGCTGGGAATCAGCTTGCTCACGTAAAGCTTACTGGCAATATTATAGTCCGATTCACCGTCCAGGATCTCGAGCGTAAATTCATGTCCCGGTTCTGCTTCCATGGGATTCGAACCGAATACCTGATACGAAATCGTATATGCTTCCTGACTCCCGCGAACCACAAGAAGTACAATTACAGTATACATGATAATATTAAGAAACAATTGCAGTATGGTGCCTGTAAATTTCAATATTATCCTTGTTGCAGTGCTTTTCTTAGCCATAAAAATCTCCGTTCCGCCATTGTTAAAAACACAAGGCCTGTAACCTTTATTCCTCAACTTCCATGATGACCGGCAGAATGATCGGTTTACGTTTCATCTTTTTCCAGAAGAATTCGCTCAGCGAATCCCTGATTTCATTCTTCATTTTTGACCAGTCAGTCACGTTCTTTTTCCGGCACCTTTCAATAGATGCATTGACAACCTCTGCCGCTTCCGTCAGAAGGCCGTCGGATTCTCTGACATACACAAATCCCCTGGTTACAATACTTGGTCCGGAAATAATTTCATTGGATTCTCTGATCATGGCAAGAGATACGACAAGCAGCCCATTTTCTGATAACAGCTGTCTGTCACGCAGCACGACATTTCCAATATCACCGACACCAAGTCCGTCGACAAGCACTTCCTGCAGCGTGATCGTCTCTGTTACACTGGCCTCCTGCTCTGTCAGCTCAAGCACATCACCGGACGACAGAATATAAATATTCTCTTTTGCAACTCCCATTTTACAAGCAAGATCGGCATGTGCAATCAAATGTCTGTATTCTCCATGCACAGGAATAGCATATTTCGGTTTTACCAGAGAATAGATCAGCTTGATCTCTTCCTGACAGGCATGACCAGACACATGAGTATCCTGATATATGACCTTGGCTCCTTTTACCGACAACTCATTAATGACCTTGGATACATTCTTTTCATTGCCCGGTATTGGGGTTGCGCTAATAATTACAGTATCCCCTGGTGAAATTGAGACTTTTTTATGAATCGACGCTGCCATTCTTGATAATGCAGCCATTTCCTCACCCTGACTTCCAGTCGTTATCAGCACAACTTTTTCAGGCGGAAAATTCTTTAGATTCTCCATATCTATTAACAGATCATCTGGATAGGATACTATGCCGAGCTTCGAAGCAGTTGCCATGATGTTGAGCATGCTCCGTCCTTCAATGATGACCTTTCTGCCATATTTTACGGCAGAGTTTATGATCTGCTGTACTCTGTCCACATTAGAAGCAAAGGTGGCCACTATGATCCTGTGGCTCGTGTTTTCTGCGAATATGGAATCAAATGTCTTGCCGACTGTGCTTTCAGACATTGTAAACCCAGGTCTCATGACATTCGTACTGTCACATAATAGCGCCAGAACACCTTTTTTCCCAAGCTCTCCAAATCTTTGAAGATCAATGGTCTCTCCATAGACTGGCGTATAATCGACCTTAAAATCACCAGTGTGTACAATTACACCCTTCGGAGTAAAAATTGCCAATGCTGCAGCATCTGCTATACTGTGATTTATGCACAGAAACTCGACTCTGAAACAGCCAAGGTTTATTGACTGTCCATATTTTACAACCTTTCGTTTCGTTGTTTTGAGCATATTATGCTCTTTCAGCTTGTTCTCAATAATTCCGATTGTCAGTTTTGTCGCATAAACAGGAACATTGATTTCTTTCAGGATATATGGCAGGGCACCAATGTGATCATCATGCCCATGCGTTATGACAAACCCTTTCACTTTATCAATATTCTCCCGTAAATATGAAACATCAGGAATGACCAGGTCTATTCCAAGCATCTCATCGGCAGGAAATGCCAGCCCGCAGTCAACGACCAGAATACTATCCTGATACTCTATTACGGTAATGTTCAGACCGATCTGCTCCAATCCGCCAAGCGGTATGATTCTGACACCCTCGTTAGCGGGTGTCTTTTTTTTCTGAACAGGTTTCCCTTTTGCTTTGTAGTAATTATTCTTCCTGTTCTTTTCAGACAGCACACTGGAAGCAACCACTTCTTCAGTTGCTTCCTTGTTCACTGCATTATTACTTTTTTTTCTCAATCCTGCACCTCCGATAATTTTACGAAGAAGCGCTGCAAGCATCAAATGATGCTGGAATGCTGTCACATTCAGTTCTAATCTTCTTTACTTCCCTTACTTCTGCATTCTTTGCAGATTCCGTAAAGCTTAACCTCATGATCTTCTACCAAAAAACCAATAGATTCTAATATCCGCTGTTCAAGTGTCTCTAAAAGATCACCTTGAAAAGCAGTAACATGTCCGCATTCCGAACAAATCAGATGATGATGGTGATGCTGGTCTGATAGCATATTCATGGATTGCCCGATCTCATACCGGGTATATCCGTCATCAAGATTCAGGCGATCCACAAGTCCAAGTTCAGCATAAAGCTGGATTGTCCTGTACACAGTTGCCAGTCCAATCTCTTTGTATCTTGGCTTTACATAATCGAAGATCTCTTCCGCCGTGAGATGTTCACCCGGTTTGCTCTCCATCGCCTCAAGAATCGCTATTCGTTGTTTTGTCACTTTCAATCCGTTACATTTCAATAACTGAGTGAAGTCATCCTGAATTCCAGCCACATTATCACCTACTTGTCGACCTCTTTCATTGTTATGTCTACCTTTAACTTTTAATCCTTTTTATGTTAATTAAAAATTATTCTGATTTTATATAAAACAGATGCTGACATTACAGTCAGCATGCGATACGTTACTGTTCCTTAAATAATCTCTGTATCTTCCAGCAGTTCTGCAAATACATCCGCAAGTGACTGCAATTCTGTTTCATCCTCTACAATTTCATAAACTGCTTCATTTGCTTCCGGTTCTGAAGTCTCTTTTAATATAAAAGCCTGTGCTTCTTCATCTTCAGTGTCCTCTGTAACAAGCAGGTAATTACATCCGTTCAGCATTGTCTGCTCAATAACACTGAACAGCACCTCTTCATTATCTTCCGAAAGAAAAGTGATCTGATTTCCGGCTCTTTCCATCTATTCATCCTCCTTGTCCGTGGTACTTTGCTTCAACTGATTGCTTCTGTAATCAAGATAGCTTTCGAGTATAAATACAGCTGCAAGCTTATCAACGACCTGCGCCTTTTTTTTATAGTCAAGTTCTGCTGCATCCAGCACACGATGGGCTGCGACCGTAGTCAAGCGTTCATCCCACAGAATCACTTCAAGTCCTGTTCTTCGTCTGATCGCTGCAGCAAACTCTTCGGATTTTTCCGCACGAGAACCAATTGTATTGTCCATATTCTTAGGATATCCCAATACAATCTGATTCACTTTGTATTCCGCTATCAATTCTTCAATTCTGGCATATGTCTGCCGTAATTTTGTCTCCTGCTTTCTGCGGATAACCTCTATCCCCTGAGCAGTAAACATCAGTTCATCACTGACTGCTACCCCGACTGTCATTGATCCGTAATCAAGTCCCATTATTCTCATCGCTTACCCATCCACTCATGTAATTTCTTGGTTCTCATCTGTATCATATCCTCTTTCCATACTTCGACCGGCATATGATTACTTCAAATGATCTTCGATGTAAGCTTTAAGAAGTTCCTCAATGATTTCATCACGCTCGACCTTCATGATCAGACTTCTGGCACCCATATGATTTGTTATGTATGTCGGATCGCCAGACATCACATAGCCTACCATCTGATTTACTGGATTATAACCTTTTTCAGTAAGTGCAAGATAAACCGTATCAATAATTTCTTTTACATCGGGTTCTGTGTCTTTATGAACTTTAAAATATTGTGTATGCGACAATTCCTGCATTACATATCGCCTCTCTTCTTGTTCGTATAGTTCATTTTAATATATCTGGCTAAAAATAGCAATCGCTTATTTTGTATTTCAGGGTCCAGTAATGCAGATTTCGCTTAAATTTCTCCGTCTTTACATTCTTCCAGCAGCAGTCCATCCATAAGAAAATCAACTGTTCTTCCTCTTAACATTGTATTGGAAGCTTCCTTTGCTGTTTCACAGAGAAAGCGGACATACCGTTCGTTATAACCGGCAACATACCGCTTACCTTCTATCATGCATGTTTCCTCTGCGAGAATGGTAGTTTTCGTTCCAAGGAAACTTTTCTGATAATGATGCTTAAGTTCCTTTTCAATCTCGATGAGTCTTTCACTTCTTTCCTGTTTGATCTGGTCAGAAATCTGGTCAGGAAGTCCCTCAGCTTTTGTTCCCTTTCTCTTTGAAAATTTAAAAACATGCATCTGAGCAAAACCGATTTTTTTAACAAATGCACAGGTCGCAGCAAATTCATCCTCAGTTTCACCCGGGAAGCCAACAATAACATCTGTTGTGATTGCAGGGTTATCAAAAAACTCACGTAGTATCATGCAGGCTTCCTCATACTGTCCTGAGGTATATTTTCTGTTCATGCGAAGCAGTGTTTCATCACATCCGCTCTGCATGGAGAGATGGAAATGCGGGCATACTTTTTTGCATTCCGCAAGCTGTCTTGTAAAGTCTTTGTTGATGATTCGCGGTTCCAAAGATCCGAAACGGATACGTTCCAACCCCTCGATTTTATTCAGCCGTTGTGTCAGATGCACAAGCGGTCTGCCATCAAGATTGTCCCCTGCTTTATTCAGACCGTAGGAAGATAAATGTATGCCTGTCAGCACAATTTCTTTGTACCCTAGCCCAACTAGCCCCTTGACCTCTTTTACGACTTCCTCTTCTTCTCTGCTTCTGATCCGGCCTCTTGTATATGGAATGATACAATAACTGCAGAACTGACTGCAGCCGTCCTGTATTTTAATATAAGCCCGCGTTTTTTCACTCACTGCTCCAATATGGAGCTCTTCATATTCTGTCTGATCAGTTATGTCTTCTACGATTGTAGATTCATTTTCTTCAAAATATAGGCGAAGCCTGTCAATCAAATCATTTTTATGATTGTTTCCGATGATGATATCCACAGTATCATCATTTTCAAGCACCTCTTTTGACTCCTGAGCATAACATCCGACAGCTACCACACAGGCATCCGGATTACGATGCTTTGCTTTATGAAGCATCTGTCTTGATTTTCGGTCTGCGATGTTTGTTACGGTACAGGTATTGACCACATAGACATCCGCGATCTCCTGAAAATCAACGATAGCAAATCCAGCATTTTTGCACAGCTCAATCATTGCTTCTGTCTCGTACGCATTGACTTTGCATCCCAGATTTAAAAATGCAGCACGCATTTTATTTGGGTTAAATGTATTTTTAGACAACATATCTTCCCTTTCTTTTCTTTTTCTTGTTCTCATCTTCTTTTTATACATTTCTTGTAGCAAAAACTATAGAATCTTGTGAGATATTTTGTAAACTTTTTATATTGACTTTTTTCACTTGAAACGGTAGTATGTAGCTAGATGCAATACAGAAAATTCAACTGTTTCTGCAACATTTGGTTACAGGATAACTGTAGAAGCAATCTGACAGGATGAGAAGGAGGAATTTTATATGAAGACAATAAGGATCTCATTAAACTCAATTGATAAGGTGAAAGCCTTTGTGAATGATATCACAAAATTTGATGCTGATTTCGATTTGGTTTCCGGCAGATATGTTATTGATGCAAAATCAATTATGGGGATATTTAGCCTTGATTTATCAAAACCGATCGACCTGAACATTCATGGTGATGAAGAAATGGATACTGTATTAGCAGTATTAAGCAAGTATACTGTTGCATAACAGGTACTAAACAAAAGAAATCTTAAGGAGGTGAGCTTCACCTCCTTTTTTTGCATTTCCTTTTATCCAAAAGCTGCATCACATATAAAGCTTCTGCAGGTTTTTTTTGCTCAGAAAATATTCTCTGCAGATTATTTTGCTCTGCATGTATTCTCTCTGCAGATTATTCCGCTCTGCAGGTTATTACTTCTACAGTGTCAAGCGCTGTCTTCACCAGATCATCAATTCTTTCCCGCAGGAGTTCTTCGGACTTTTCAATAACAGAAATCTCAGGTTTGGTCACTGGATGCTTTGCAACAAATATCGTGCAGCAATCTTCAAACGGAAGTATAGAAGTCTCATAAGTTTTAATCTTTTCAGCAATCGTAACAATATCCTGTTTATCAAACGCTATCAGCGGACGAAATACCGGCATGTCGCATACTGCATCCGTAGCAGCCAGAGACTGCATCGTCTGGCTTGCGACCTGACCGATGCTTTCACCGGTAACAAGTGCCATACATTCTGATTCCTTTGCAAAATGCTGCGCGATCCGCATCATATACCGTCGCATGATGATCGTCAGCTCATTATGCGGGCAGGTCTCATAGATATACATCTGGATATCCGTAAAATTAACGACATTCAGCTTAATGGTTCCTGTATATTCTGCCATGATCTTTGCAAGATCAATAACTTTCTGCTTGGCACGTTCGCTGGTGTACGGCGGTGCATGAAAATAAGTCGCTTCCATCATAACACCTCTTTTTGAGACCATCCATCCTGCGACCGGACTGTCAATTCCGCCGGATAAAAGAAGCATCGCTTTTCCGCTGGTTCCGACAGGCATACCGCCGGGACCCGGTATGGTTATAGAAGACACATAACCCTGATTTCTGATTTCAACTGTAATATAGACCTGTGGTTTATGAACATCCACCTTCATTTCAGGGAAGCGTTTCAACAAATATGCGCCAAGTCTGCTGCACATATCCGGAGATTTTACCGGATACGTCTTATCTGCACGCTTTGCTTCTACCTTAAAGGTAAACGCTTTATCAGTATACGCGGCTTCCACATAATCCCCGACTTTTTCCTCTATATTCTCCCAGCTCGTATCTTCTATCGCAACAACAGGACTGATTCCTGATACGCCAAATACCTTCGTTAAGGTATTTACCACTTCATCAAAGTCATATTCTTCATTGCATTCCACTAAAATTCTTCCCTGCTCCTTTGATACAAAAAAACCGCTCTGAAGACGATTCAGACGCCTTCTGATATTGTCACGGAGTGCATTCTCAAAGATAAATCTGTTTTTACCCTTAAGTCCGATTTCTGCGTATTTTACTAAAAATGCCTTGTACATTTTATAAGGTTCCTTTCTGTATGGTAACATGGTTCACACCTTGTTATTTTCTTGTGAATTTACGAAGCACCGGCAGCAATTCATGCAATGCCTGCAAAGCAGTATCTAACTCTTCTTGTGATGTTTCAGGAACAAAACTGAATCTGATCGTTGACTCAAGCA
>QKDK01000310.1 GCA_003252135.1 Clostridia bacterium | reverse complement strand
GGCTATGGCGAGAATAACACCGCCGATGAGACTTAACAGAATGGAAGTATGTACGGCTTCACTTACTTCATGGTTCTGTTTTGCTCCGTAGAATCTTGCAACAACAACATTTGAGCCGACTGCCAGACCTATGAAAAGATTTATGATCAGCTGACTGACCGAAGAAGTAGCACCTACAGCTGCAAGTGCATCACTGCCGGCGTACTGTCCGGCGACGACCATGTCAACGGCATTGAACAAAAGCTGAAGTACACCTGAGAACATAAGCGGAATGGCGAATTTGATAATTTTTGGCAGCAGCGGACCATTGCACATATCGATCTCATATTTATTCTGAGACATAAAGTTCCTCGTTTCTGCGCTGCTGTTCCTTCCTCTCTGCGTCCTGACAGCGCACAGACACAAAGGTATTGTAAAAATGACAAGCTGTAATTATAATAAAGTAGAATCGTTACGACCGGAAAACATTGTAGTACAATGGTTACATTTTATCAACCTTTTATCTTGCCGAATAAATGTAGTATATTATAATTGTTAAATCTGTGTAAAGTTCGGTCTGGAAAAAGGGCTGTGAAAAAGGGTTGTGAAAAAGACACCCTGATTGAAAAGGAGCCGGCAGCCACTATATGTTTTTGCCTCGTGTGTCATGGTTCGTTCAAACTTGATATGCGCATAAATTAGCGCAGGAAAGGGGAAGCTATGGAAAAAGAAAAATCATCTTATGAAAAAATATATGAGATCGTAAAGCAGATTCCGCGCGGGCAGGTAGCCACCTATGGACAGGTGGCAGCACTTGCAGGCAGTAAATCATGGTCGAGAGTCGTGGGATATGCGCTGCATGTGAATCCGGAACAAGGGGTCATACCGTGCCACCGTGTGGTGAACCGGAACGGCGAGGTATCCTCTGCTTTTGCCTTTGGCGGCGGGAACCGTCAGATCGAGCTGCTTGAAGAGGAAGGTGTACGTTTTATTGACGGACATGTTGACATGAAAGAATACCAGTGGAGGGTTCAATGGGAGTAGAGGACACTTTTCTGCAGAAACGCTTTATCGAGCTTTCCGGCAAGGCATTTAACAAGAACATCTACACCCACACCGGTTTTTTGTCCATGATGGAAATCGAACTGTTCCAGCAGTGCAGATCAAAACTTTCGCCTGTTCCGTACCGGCTCTATGGCGGATATGAGGACAGCGAGCGCTGTGTACTGCGGTTTGGTTCGGCAGAGACGACTTGTTATGAAGAGGACTTTCCGGTGCAGTGCATCAGGATCATGCCTGTTTCGGCTAAATTTTCAGATGACCTGACACATCGGGATTTTCTTGGAGCGATCCTTCATCTTGGTCTGGAACGAAGCGTGATCGGCGATATACTGGTGAGGGAAAAGGAAGCTTTTGTATTCTGTCTGTCCTCCATGACCCAGTTTCTTATGGATAATCTTTTTCGTATCCGGCACACTACGATCAAATGTGAACTGGTATCTTCTGATGAACTGTCTGCGAATATCAGGTATGAGGATATAACAGTTTCTGTTGCATCGGAACGTGCCGACATCATCCTGTCAAAGCTGTATCACATATCGAGAGCCGAAGCAAATGAGCTGTTTTGTACAAAAAAAGTATTCATAAATGCAAGACAGACTGAAAGCAACAGTACCCTGTTAAAAGCTGAGGATATCGTATCGGTCAGAGGATATGGAAAATTCCTGTACAGCGGGGTGCAGTATACGAATAAAAAAGGAAATTATGTTGCAGCCATAAAAATATACCGTTAGAGATTCATTTCTGAATTTCCAACGGTATTTCATATTTACACTTAAGTTCCTATATGAATTACTTGTCAGCGGCTGCATACATAATGCCAAGCGTCCCCGGACCGCAGTGACAGGTGATAACGCCGCCTGCTCTGGTAATCAGAATCTCCTTAAATACATGAAGTGATTCAAGGAATTGATATACCTCGTCAAGAACTTCCTTCACACAGCCGGAGTGAATCAGAAAAACGCGTTCTGTATCTGCCTGCAGCAGGTCTTCCTTCAGGTCTCTGGCATAGCTCATATAACAGGTATTCTTCCTTCCGCGGTACTTTCTGCCGACATCCATGGCACCATCCTTAACAACGATCATCGGTTTCAGGCTTAATGCATTGCCTAGCAGTGCTACCGCAGAGGTGCATCTGCCGCCTCTGGCGAGGTAGGTCAGTGTATCGACAAGGAAGCTGGAACGGATTCTGGACCGCATATTGTTCTCGATATAATCAACGATATCTGGGGCGGAGGATCCTGAAGCAGCCATAGCAGCTGCTTTTATGACCATAAGTCCGATACCGTTCGATAAGTTTTTGGAATCGATCACATAAAAGTCCTGATAGTCAAAGTATTCTGCTGCCAGCTGCAGAACACTGCAGGTCGCGGACATCGAGGCTGAAATGCCGATGAAGACCATGGGACGTTTCTGCTCAACGAAAGGGCGGATAAAATCAATGGCATCCTGAGGGTTTGGAGCTGAAGTTTTTGGTGTCTGTTTTGTCTTATCTGACCAGGCATAGATATCCTCGGGTGTGATATCCCTTCCGTCATGATAAATTTGTTCTCCCATCAGTATTCCCAATGGAATTATGCTTATATCATAGGCTTCCAGTATGTCGTTTGGCAGATCACAGGTACTGTCTGCAAGCAGCTTCACTTTATTCATACATATTCATTTGGCGTTAGGAAACGCCTTCCTTATCATTTATTTTTTTGAATCTGTGCCATTGGCAATGGCAGCCATGGATATTGACTTTTCTGTACAGGCTGTCACGCCTGCCATGATGGCAGAACGTATACCGAGACGTTCCATCTCGGCAACAGCTACGATAGAGGTACCGCCCGGTGTGCATACCATATCCTTTAAAGCACTTGGTGTTGTCTGTGTCTCCAGAAGATACTTTGCCGTACCGAGCATGGCCTGTGCCGCAAAGGTATATGCTTTTGCCCTTGGAAGTCCGTTTAAGACGCCGGCATCTGCCATGGCATCCAGCATCGTGCTGATATATGCCGGCGCAGAACCGCTAATGCCGGTTACGATATCAAGCAGATTCTCTGCAACTTCTTCGCAGCGTCCAAAACTGCTTAAGATTTCCTGTACATCCATTATATCATCTTCATCGACCAGTGCGTTCTTTGTGTAACCGGTCATGCTTTCACCGACAACAGCACCAAGGTTTGGCATGATGCGAACTACCTTCAGCTGGCGTCCAAATAATGATTCCACATAGGAGATGGAACGTCCGGCAGCAACAGATACGATCACGGCATCCGCATTGACAGCATCTCTGATCTCCGGAATGACTGCGGATAAAAGATAGGGCTTTACGACAAGGAAGATAATGTCGGATTCCAGACAAAGCTCTGTGTTGTTCGTTGTTGTGCGTATTCCATAGCTTTCTTTTAAATGACGAAGACCATTGATGTTGATATCGGAGGCAATTACTCTTTCCGGTGGGACAAGTCCTGAACTGACTATGCCGCTGATGATGCCGCCGCCCATGTTACCGCCGCCAATGATCCCGATTGTTTTGTTCTGATCCATATGATTCCGCCTTTCCTCTCCAGGGTTGTTTTTCAACAGATATTAAAATAGTACCACGCAGGATAATAAAATTCAAGTATACAAAGAAACTGACAAGTGCATTCATTTTGACTGCATTTTGGACATTTAGCTTTTCACATCAGGCCAGATGTGATATACTGAGGCAGAAAAAGCAAGACATACAGAGCAAATGGAAAGGAAATATGATGCCGCGGGCAAGGGACATCATACAGGGGCAGATATGCACTACATCAACACGTTGCAGGCAGGCGATGATATAAAGGAGATCTATCTTTGCAAACAGGTTCAGGATCTTCAGACAAAGGCTGGGAAAAGCTACCGTTCACTGCGTCTTTCAGACAAAACAGGCGAGCTTGACGGTAAGATCTGGGACGACAATGCCGGAATCGGGAACTTTGATTCCATGGATTATATAGAAGTGACAGGGCTGCTCGTAAGTTTTCAGGGGAGTCTGCAGCTCAACATCCGCAGGGTGAGGAAGTGTCAGGAGGGAGAGTATCTGCTTTCAGATTATGTGCCTTCCAGCGACAGAGATATTGAGGAAATGTACAAAGAACTGTGTAAACACATTACAACCATTAAGAATAAATACATCAAAGAACTTTTGGAATCTTTCTTTATTAAAGATACTGACTTCATAAAGAAGTTCAAAAGCAGTTCGGCAGCAAAAGGCGTGCATCATGCTTTTGTCGGCGGTCTGCTGGAACACACGCTTGGCGTTGTAGAGAATTGTGAGTACTATGCAGTACATTATCCGGTATTGCAGCATGACCTTGTTGTTGCGGCTGCCTTCTTCCATGATATAGGAAAAACAAAAGAACTTTCCGGCTTCCCGGAAAATGATTACACAGAAGACGGCAACCTGATCGGGCATCTTGTTATGGGTGCAGAGATGGTTGGACAGGCAGCGGATGCCATACCAGGCTTCCCGGTTGTTGTGAAGAATGAACTTCGCCACTGTATTCTTGCACACCACGGAGAATTAGAATACGGTTCACCAAAGAAACCTGCCATGGCAGAAGCGATTGCATTATATCTTGCTGACAACATTGATGCGAAGATGGAGACCATGAAGGAACTTTTCGCACAGCCGGTGCAAAAGGGCGGTACGGATGCCTCCAGCGACTGGATGGGCTATCAGAGGCTGTTCGAATCAAATATTAAAAAGGCAACGAAGCTGTAACAAGAAACTGCAGGATCGCGCTGCAGGGTAAAGTACAGGCCTTAGCGGTAAAGGAAATGTGCAGGACTTTATACGGTAAGACCGCGCTGCAGGGTAAAGTACAGGCCTTAGCAGTAAAGGAAATGTGCAGGATTCAACACAGGGACGAAATTGCATGGTAAAACTGTAAGGACGAGGATAGAAGATGAAGATTTTAGATAAAAACGATATCATCGAGCTTTCTATTACAGATCTTGGCGCAGAAGGAGAGGGAATCGGTCGTTTCGACGGGATTCCCCTTTTTGTAAAAGGCGCAGTAACAGGAGATGTCATTGAAGCCAGAATCATGAAGATGAAGAAAACATACGGCTATGCCAAGGTGGAAAAGGTGCTGACGCCTTCTCCCTGGCGTGTAACACCGCCCTGTGCGATTGCGCAGCCCTGCGGCGGCTGTCAGCTGCAGCATCTGACATATGAAAAGCAGCTGGAATACAAGCAGAATAAGGTTGAGAACTGCCTGTCACGAATTGGCGGTATTAAGGATATATCAATGGAGCCAATCGCAGGTATGAAGGAACCTTTCTATTACCGAAATAAATCGCAGTTCCCGGTGGGAAAGGATAAAGAAGGTAAGACTGTCATCGGTTTTTATGCCGGCAGAACGCATTCCATCATTGACAGCAGACGCTGTATGATCCAGCACCCGGCACTCCCGCCTGTGCTTGATGTGATACGGACATTTCTGGAAGAGTTTGCAATTACCAGCTATGATGAAGAGACTGGAAAGGGTCTGGTAAGACACATTATGCTCCGTGTCGGCGCTACAAGCGGTGAGATCATGGTCTGCCTGGTGGTAAACGGAACGAAGCTGCCAAAGAGTGAAGTGCTGGTGGAACGGCTTGGTGGTATGGAGTTTGGCGTAAGGATGGTGGCTGTGAAAGATGGATTGCAGAGTGAGGCTGTACTTATGGGGATGTCAAAGGATGAGTACATGACTGAATCTGACGACGTGGGACAGCGCACCTTTAAAATTACAAGTATCAGCCTAAATGTCAACAAAGAGAATACGAATGTGATTCTTGGCAGTCAGATGATTCCGCTGTTTGGTCCACTCTATATAACCGACAGCATCGGGGATATTCAGTACCGCATCTCGCCATTATCCTTTTATCAGGTAAATCCTGCGCAGACGAAAGTTTTGTATGACACAGCACTTGAATTTGCCGGACTTACCGGATCAGAGACGGTCTGGGATCTGTACTGCGGAATCGGTACTATATCTTTGTTCCTGGCACAGAAAGCAAAGATGGTGTATGGTGTGGAAATCGTTCCGGAAGCAATCCAGGATGCCAATGAGAATGCTGCACTGAATGGAATCAGGAATGTAGAGTTCATGACAGGAGCAGCAGAAGATGTGCTGCCGGCCTTCTATAAGGAAGAAACAAATGCCGAGGCAGGAAAACGCCACCCGGAAGTCATTGTTGTTGACCCGCCACGCAAAGGGTGTGATGAGTCACTCTTAAAGACGATGGTTGAGATGCAGCCGGAGCGAATCGTTTACGTTTCCTGTGATCCGGCGACACTCGCACGGGATGTGAAGTACCTTGGGGAGAACGGGTATGAGGTGAAGCGGGTGAAGGCGGTGGATATGTTTCCGATGACGGTGCACGTGGAGACGGTTGTACTTTTATCCAACGAAAAGAAAAAGGCATATCATGTTGAAATTGAAATGAAGATGTAAGGAAATTGAGGTTGCTTTTATAGCAATCTCTTTCCATATAAAGGGATATATGATAAAATATCAATGGATTAATCAAAAGATGATTTTACCATTATTAATGATTAATAATAATTGAGAAAGGGTGATTTGATATGAGGAATAATATTAGAGTAATATTAACAAGCTTAAGGAGGGCGACTATAATTTAACCCTCCAGAAAAAATTGGAGGATAATAAATGTTTATAAGAAATAATAATTTAACTATTAGAAATGCAACTTCAAATGATGCTTCTATTTTATGCAAATGGTGGAATGATGGAAAAGTTATGGCTCATGCTGGGTTCCCTAATGGACTTGGTACATCAGAAGAAATTATAATTCAACAGCTCTCAGGTGATACAGATAAAATTAATCGACGTCTTATAATTGAAGTTGATGGAGTGCCTACAGGAGAAATGAATTATAGAAACAAAGGTAATGACATTGCAGAAATAGGCATAAAGATATGTGATTTTTCAAAGCAGGAAAAGGGACATGGAAAGAAGTTGCTTTCAATGTTAATCAATGCTCTTTTTAAAGATTTAGGTTATAAGAAGATTATTTTAGATACGAACCTAATTAACCTTAGAGCTCAACACGTTTATGAAAAATTAGGATTTCAAAAGCTACGTGTAAATGTAGATACGTGGAAAAATCAACTAGGGGAACTACAATCCTCAATTGATTACGAACTCGAGGAAAAAGACTTTATTATTTATTCTGAATAAATATAAACATAAGGAAACACGTCCATTTTGGGGCGTGTTTTTTTATGTTGTGCATATAATAAAATGAGAGGTTGGTGTTATTAAATGAAAAGCACTTATGAAAAAATTATAGATTTTGAAAAATGGTATCGTAAGCAATATTTGAAATGCTTGCCATTATACTATTATATTAGGCTTCTCTAATGTTTCCAGATATAGCAAATTCTAAAGAAGAAGCAAAACTTCAACAACTCAATTATGACAAATTTGTCAATAATCTGACGGACATTGTTTTAAGAAATACCGATATTCTAAAAGACAAATAGACTAAATAGATTTCGAAGCACAACAAACATAACAGAGAGGAAATCGATGGTGATTGCTCATTTATACAAGAGTATCAACTGAAATGCAGGTAGAAGGATTTTCCCTAGAAGGACAGCTTAATGAATTAATAAGCTGGTGTGCTTTTGAAAAGATGGAAGTTGTCGGTATATACGAAGAGAAAGAAAAATCTGGCAAGAGTATAGAGGGAAGACCTAAATTCCAAGAAATGCTTTCTGATATCCAAGAAGAAAGAGTTATGGCTATTTGTTATTCAAAAGAAGATATAGCAGACTATAAATGCAATGTGGTTAATATTGATGAAAGAAATGAAAAGTATATGACATATTATTATTACATCAAGGAAAGTATTTTTATCAAGGCGGATGAGATTATTCCTTTGTCGTAAAATGTAAAATAGTTCTCCTTGTATTCTATCACTCGTAGTGTTAGTATAGTGATAGAAAGTGATACAAGGAGTGGCATTATGAAACTGTATGAAAGTGAAACCGTTGAATTAAAGGAAATTTATACGCCGGATTTAAAAAAAGAAATTGTGGCATTTGCAAATACGAATGGTGGTATCATCTATGTTGGGGTTAGGGATAATGGCGAAATTGTTGGACTTGAAAATGCTGATTTTGCGATGCAGCAGATTTCAAATTCCTTAAGAGATAGTATCCGGCCGGATATCTCTATGTTTACAAGTATTGAGTTACAGCAGGAAGATAATAAGTATTTTGTCAAACTCACGGTTAGCCAGGGTACAAGAAAACCATACTATCTTTCCGACAAAGGATTGAAACCAGCAGGAGTATATGTCAGAAGTGGAACAACATCTGCACCAGCATCAGAAGATGCAATCCGCATGATGATTAAAACCACCGACGGCGATTCTTTTGAAAACAACCGTTCTCTCATACAGGAATTGACCTTCACCAGTTTAAGTAAGGAAATGGAAAGAAGAAATTTAGAATTTTCAGAAGTGCAGATGAAAAACTTAGGAATCCTTTCTTCTGATGATATTTACACCAATATGGGCTTACTGGTTTCAGATCAGTGTAAACATTCTATCAAGTTTGCTGCTTTTCAAGGCACAGATAAATTGGTCTTTAAAGACAGGAAAGAAATGACAGGTTCTATATTTGATCAGCTTACGGATGCTTATAAAACCCTGGATTTCTATAACAGAACAAAAGCTACTTTCCATGATCTGCTGCGGACGGATGAAAGAGATTACCCGGAAGATGCAGTTCGAGAGGCGTTATTGAATGCCATTGTCCACAGAGAATATTCCTTTAGTGGCAGTACCATTATTAATCTTTATTCTGACAGGGTAGAGATTATCTCCTTAGGAGGATTGGTTTCGGGCTTGTCATTGGAGGCGGTTATGCTGGGAGCTTCTCAAACTAGAAATGAAAAACTTGCAGCTTTGTTTTACAGGATGAAGCTGATAGAGGCATACGGCACCGGTATTAGTAAAATAATTAGTTGTTATAAGGGGTTACCGGTACAACCCAAGTTTGAAAATGTAGAAGGTGCATTCAGGGTAGTTCTTCCTAATACGCATGCACATGAGATAAAGATGGAAGAAGAAAAGTATTTACCAATACTCAGGTTATTTGAAAAACAAAGAGAAATCACACGTGGCGATGTGGAAGAAGCCCTTGGGGTTGGAACAACTTATGCAATTAATATGCTCAAAGAAATGCTGGAAAAAGAGATGATTAAGAAAGTTGGTAGCGGTAGGCTGACAAGGTATGTGGAGAAGTAAAATGTGGTGGATATCATCTAATGTAACTTTGAAAAAATTATATTTGCGGATAGTTGAAATTACAGATTATAGTAGTTCATTGATTCAGTAATAGTGTCGACAAAGGATACCATTACTACTAGGTATATAGGAAGGGATGAAATGCAGGACATTATAAATGGTATAAAACAATTAAACGATAATGGTATTTTGGATCTGATTGCAGTGATAATAAGTCCAGTTATTTCATTCGCCATTTTAATTTTTACATTGCAGCATAGTAAAAAACAATTTATGATTCAAATTGAAAATCAGCAAAAAGAGCATCAAGAGACTATTTGGATAATGACAAGACAACATGAGCAGGAGTTGAGCAAGCAAACCGAGGTTAACAGAATAGCTATAATGCCATACTTAATAATTGACAGATGTATTAAAATAAGAACTGAAAGAGAACATATCTATTTTGAGATTATTTTTTGTTAATAAGGGTAATGGTACTGCAATTGAATTAACGGGGAAGTATCTTGAACAACTAGCAGATTCGCATTTATGCGCAATGTTTGAATCGACATCGGCTATATATGGATGTGCCTGCCCATTTGATTATGAGACGAGTGTAGTGAATCCAGGTGAAAAGT